>NZ_JUMS01000154.1:0-9247 GCF_001059415.1 Enterobacter sp. 940_PEND | reverse complement strand
TTGTTGAATAAATCGAACTTTTGCTGAGTTGAAGGATCAGATCACGCATCCTCCCGACAACACAGAGCATTCCGTGGCAAAGCAAAAGTTCAGAATCACCAACTGGTCCACCTACAACAAAGCTCTCATCAACCGTGGCTCCCTCACTTTCTGGCTGGATGATGAGGCGATTCAGGCCTGGTATGAGTCGGCAATGCCTTCATCACGAGGAAGGCCCCAGCGCTATTCTGATCTCGCCATCACCACCGTTCTGGTGATTAAACGCGTATTCCGGCTGACCCTGAGGGCTGCGCAGGGTTTTATTGATTCCATTTTTGCCCTGATGAACGTTCCGTTGCGCTGCCCGGATTACACCAGTGTCAGTAAGCGGGCAAAGTCGGTTAATGTCAGTTTCAAAACGTCCACCCGGGGTGAAATCGCACACCTGGTGATTGATTCCACCGGGCTGAAGGTCTTTGGTGGAGGCGAGTGGAAAGTCAGAAAGCATGGCCAGGAACGCCGTCGTATCTGGCGAAAGTTGCATCTTGCTGTTGACAGCAACACACATGAAGTTGTCTGTGCAGACCTGTCGCTGAATAACGTCACGGACTCAGAAGCCTTCCCGGGCCTTATCCGGCAGACTCACAGAAAAATCAGGGCAGCCGCGGCAGACGGGGCTTACGATACCCGGCTCTGTCACGATGAACTGCGCCGCAAAAAAATCAGCGCGCTTATTCCTCCCCGAAAAGGAGCAGGTTACTGGCCCGGTGAGTACGCAGACCGCAACCGTGCCGTTGCTAATCAGCGGCTGAGCGGAAGCAATGCACGGTGGAAATGGACAACGGAATATAACCGTCGCTCGATAGCGGAAACGGCAATGTACAGAATGAAGCAGTTGTTGGGAGATTCACTGACGCTGCGTGACTACGATGGTCAGGTAGCGGAAGCTATGGCCATGGTGCGTGCGTTGAACAGGATGACAAAGGCCGGGATGCCAGAAAGCGTGCGTATTGCCTGAAAACACAACCCGCTACGGGGGAGACTTACCCGAAATCTGATTTATTCATAGATGGTCGCCTCCTGTTTGCCAAGCTAAATATGTTGTGGTGGCTTTACTGGTCATCGATTGCAGCCATAGATCCGGACTTTGCCGAGGTGATGTAAAATACCTCTGTCCCTGATGGAATACGCTGATGGAGGCCTCTATCAACAAAGCGCTCTTTCAGGAGCCTTGAATAAACCGGGTTTTCCCCATCGCGGTCTGACCTGTCTTGCCATCACTTCATGCTTGCCTGGGTAATCGGTGGTGTTGTTTCTGTCTTACTGATTAAGCAACTTAAGCGCTTATTATTGGTGCACAATACTCCCGCTCTTTGGCCAGGAGCGCCCACACAGTCCGCGCATTCTTGTTAGCCAATGCTACCGAGGCAATGTTGTTATTCCGGCGCGCCATTAGCTGGTTAGCCCAGCTCGATACGGCATCCTGTTTATGTTTGGCCGACTGCAATACCGCCCTGGCACCATGGATAAGCAAGGTCCTCAAATAGGTATCACCTCGCTTGCTTATCCCGAGCAGGACTTGTTTACCCCCACTGGAGTGCTGACGTGGAACCAATCCGAGCCAGGCAGCCAGTTGTCGGCCTTTCTCGAAATTGTTGGCTTTACCAATGGTCGCAATCAGCGCGCTGGCGGTAACAGGGCCAATACCAGGGATCTTGCCGATACGCTGGCAGAGAGCATTTTGCCGATAGCACTGCTCAATCTGCTTGTCGAGTGTAGCGATGACATCGAACAGGTACGCCATGTGGTGCTGTAGTAGACTCAGCTGTGTACGAAACAGGACGGGTAACGGGTTATCCGCATCTTCCACGAGCTCAGGTAATCGTCGCTGTAGCTGCTGGATACCTCGGGGGACGACAATGCCAAATTCGGCCAATAACCCCCTGATTTGATTGGCTTGTGCGGTTCGCTGTTTGATGAAGCTCTGACGACTCCGGTGAAGTGCCAATACGGCTTGCTGCTCAGCGGTTTTGACCGGCACGAACCGCATGTTAGGTCGAGTGACGGCTTCACAAATAGCTTCAGCGTCTGCAGCATCATGCTTATTGGTTTTAACATAGGGTTTGACGAACTGAGGGGCCATCAGTTTGACATTATGGCCCATCGATATCAGTTTATTGGCCCAGAAATGAGCAGATGCACAGGCCTCCATGCCGATCAAACAGGGTGGGATGTTGGCAAAAAAGGAGGCCATTTGTGCCCGTCTGAGTTGTTTGTTGAACAACCGTTTTCCGTGCTCGTCAACCCCATGGATCTGGAAAACGTTTTTTGCCAAATCGATTCCAATAGTTTTAACGTTCATGATAGCAGCGCTCCGTTCAATGAGTGACGATTTATCGTCCCACTGTGGCACAAGAGATGGGAGGCGACCATTCCATTAACAAAGCCACACTAAATCAGTAAGTTGGCACTATTACCGCCGATTTATTCAACAAAGCCGTTGGCAGCATCACCGAACAAATGTATATTTGTCGGCGAATAAATAGCATTCTTTGACGCCGATAGCACCAGCGAACTTATATTTTTAGGTTCGTTACCTGACGCCTTAAATATTGCGGCTCCCGGTCAGTCGAAGATTCTATTAGCAGTGGCATAAATCAGCATCGCCTGATGTTTCTGGTTCTATGCGAATTCACAGTGTGCTCATTGATTCGTAATTCACTCTGACAAGGAAATGGCAATGAAAAAGGTTCTTCTCTCTGCAGCAATGGCAACTGCGTTTTTTGGCATGACTGCTGCCCATGCAGCTGATACCACTGTTGGCGGCGGCCAGGTTAATTTCTTCGGTAAAGTTACCGATGTATCCTGTACTGTTTCCGTTAACGGCCAGGGCAGCAATGCGAACGTTTACCTGTCTCCGGTAACCCTGACTGAAGTTAAAGCGGCAGCAGCGGATACTTACCTGAAACCGAAATCTTTCACCATTGACGTCTCTAACTGCCAGGCTGCTGATGGCACTAAACAGGATGACGTAAGCAAACTGGGCGTAAACTGGACCGGCGGTAACCTGCTGGCTGGCGCAACCAGCAAACAACAGGGCTACCTGGCGAACACCGAAGCTTCCGGTGCTCAGAACATCCAGCTGGTGCTGTCTACTGACAACGCTACCGCGCTGACCAACAAAATCATCCCGGGTGACAGCACTCAGCCGAAAGCGAAAGGCGACGCTTCCGCTGTAGCTGATGGCGCGCGTTTCACCTACTACGTAGGCTACGCCACCAGCGCGCCGACCACGGTAACCACCGGTGTGGTTAACAGCTACGCGACTTACGAAATTACTTACCAGTAATTCCGTCAGAAAATAAAACTGCCCCGCGATGGGGCAGTTAATAACAATAATAAAGCGGCAATGTCCGCCGCTTGTATTTTTATTCTGAGGTCAGCATGAAGCGTATTGCCCTTTTTTTCTGTTTCATTTTTAGTTTTGCGGCCCATGCCAACAATATTATTGTTAACGGTACCCGCTTTATTTATCCAGGAAATGAAAAAGAAATAACGGTACAGCTTTCAAATAACGCCGACCGTCCGGCGCTGGCGCAGGCCTGGCTGGATAACGGCGATGCCGATGCCACACCGGATACCATTACCACCCCGTTTATTATCACCCCGCCGATTTCGCGCGTTGACGCCAAGAGCGGCCAGACGCTGCGTATTAAGCTCGGTAGCAGCGCCGGTCTGGCGAAAGATAAAGAGACGCTGTGGTGGCTGAATCTGCTGGAAATTCCGCCGGTGGTGGCCAATCAGAAAAATGAAGGCCAGAACGTGCTGCAGCTGGCGATCCGTTCGCGCTTTAAATTTATTTATCGTCCTGCCGGACTGGGCAACCGCGATGCGGCGGCCGAGAAGCTGACCCTGACCGCCAGCGGCAGTAGTCTCGCCATCAACAACCCGACGCCGTTCTACATTACCGTCAGCCGTATTTCCCGCGACGGCGGTAAAGCCCTGAACAGTAAAACCGTGATGCTGGCGCCGCAGTCCAGCCAGACGGTGGCGCTCTCCTCCGCCGTCAACCGCGGCGAAACCCTGACCGTTAACAACATTAATGACTATGGCGCCGATGTCGCAGTGAAAGTGGCCGTTAAATAAGGGAAAAGCTAATGAAGCAGAGGTCATTCTGCCCGGGAAGATTAAGCACCGCGATCGCCATCGCGCTGTGCTGCTTTCCGCCATTTTCCAGCGGACAGGAAAACCCGGGAACGGTATATCAGTTTAACGACGGCTTTATTGTCGGCAGTCGCGAAAAGGTCGATCTGTCGCGCTTTTCGACCAGCGCGATTACCGAAGGCACTTACTCCCTTGACGTCTACACCAACGACGAGTGGAAAGGGCGCTACGATTTACGCATCGCGCGCGATAAAGATGGTCGGCTGGGCGTCTGCTACACCAAAGCGATGCTGGCCCAATATGGCATCGCGGCGGAAAAGCTCAATCCGCAGCTGAGCGAGCAGGAGGGCTACTGCGGTAGCCTCAAATCCTGGCGCAACGAAGAAAACGTCAAAGACAACCTGGTCCAGTCCTCCCTGCGGTTGAACATTTCGGTACCGCAGATCTATGAAGATCAACGCCTGAAAAACTATGTCAGCCCGGAGTTCTGGGACAAAGGTATTACCGCGCTCAATCTTGGCTGGATGGCGAACGCCTGGAACAGCCATACCTCTTCGGTAGGCGGGTCGGATAACAGCAGCGCCTATCTGGGCGTCAACGCCGGTCTGTCGTGGGACGGCTGGCTGCTGAAGCACATCGGCAACCTGAACTGGCAGCAGCAGCAGGGTAAAGCGCACTGGAACAGCAACCAGACCTATCTCCAGCGCCCTATCCCACAGCTCAACTCCATCGTCAGCGGCGGGCAGATTTTCACCAATGGTGAATTTTTCGACACTATCGGTCTGCGCGGGGTTAATCTTTCCACCGATGACAATATGTTCCCGGACGGCATGCGCTCGTATGCTCCGGAAATTCGCGGCGTGGCGCAGAGCAACGCCCTCGTCACCGTGCGCCAGGGCAGCAATATTATCTATCAGACCACCGTTCCGCCCGGACCGTTTACCCTGCAGGATGTCTATCCTTCCGGCTATGGCAGCGATCTTGAGGTCTCGGTGAAAGAAGCGGATGGCTCGGTAGAAGTGTTTAGCGTGCCTTACGCTTCCGTCGCCCAGCTGCTGCGTCCGGGAATGACCCGCTACGCGCTCTCCGCCGGTAAAGTGGACGACAGCGCGCTGCGCAACAAGCCGATGCTCTATCAGGCGACCTGGCAGCACGGGATCAACAATCTGTTGACCGGCTACACCGGGGTCACCGGTTTTGACGACTATCAGGCCTTCCTGGTGGGGACAGGGATGAACACCGGCATCGGCGCGCTCTCTTTTGACGTCACCCATTCGCGGTTGAAGAGCGATGCCCATGATGACTCGGGTCAGAGCTATCGCGCGACCTTTAACCGCATGTTTACCGATACCCAGACCAGCATCGTGTTGGCGGCGTATCGCTACTCGACGAAAGGTTATTACAACCTCAACGACGCGCTGTACGCCGTCGATCAGGAAAAAAATAGTCGCAGCAACTACACCCTGTGGCGGCAAAAAAACGGCATGACCTTCACGGTGAACCAGAACCTGCCGGACGGCTGGGGCGGGTTTTATCTCAGCGGCCGTATCTCCGATTACTGGAACCGCTCCGGGACCGAGAAGCAGTATCAGGTCAGCTACAACAATTCATTTGGTCGTCTCTCCTGGTCGGCGAGCGCGCAGCGCGTCTATACGCCAGACAGCTCCGGTCATCGTCGCGACGATCGTATTTCACTCAACTTCAGCTACCCGCTGTGGTTTGGCGATAACCGCACCGCCAACCTGACGTCGAACACCTCGTTCAATAACTCGCGCTTTGCCAGCTCGCAGATTGGTATCAACGGTTCGCTGGACAGTGAAAACAACCTTAACTACGGCGTGTCGACCACCACCGCCACCGGCGGTCAGCATGATGTGGCGCTCAACGGCAGCTACCGTACGCCATGGACCACCCTCAACGGCAGCTACAGCCAGGGCGAAGGCTATCGTCAGAGCGGCATTGGCGCCAGCGGGACGATGATCGCCCACAGCGGCGGCGTGGTGCTCTCACCGGAAAGCGGCTCGACGATGGCCCTGATTGAAGCCAAAGACGCGGCCGGGGCGATGCTTCCGGGATCGCCGGGCACCCGTGTGGACAGCAATGGTTACGCCATCCTGCCGTATCTGCGCCCGTACCGGATTAACGCCGTGGAAATCGACCCGAAAGGCAGCCATGACGACGTGGCCTTCGATCGCACCGTGGCGCAGGTTGTGCCGTGGGAAGGCAGCGTGGTTAAGGTCGCGTTCGGCACTAAGGTGCAGAACAACCTCACCCTGCAGGCGCGCCAGGCGAACCACGAGCCGTTGCCGTTTGCGGCAAGTATTTTCTCCCCCGACGGCAAGGAGATCGGCGTTGTCGGCCAGGGCAGCATGATGTTTATCAGCGATGCGAACGCCAAACGCGCGATTGTGAAGTGGAGCGGCGGGCAGTGTTCGGTGGATCTGGGACAGCAAACAACAAAGGATAGCGTATGTCGCTGAGGAAATTACTAACGCTTTTTATCGTCTTAATGGCGCTGGGAACCACCTCGTCCTGGGCCTCCTGTACGCGTCTCTCATCGCCAACGGTGATGCTGGACATGGTGGTGGGCAGGGTGGTGGTGCCCTCGGATCTGCCGGTGGGCTCGGTGATCCTTACCCGCGACTGGACGATGAGCGCTCCCGGCGGGGCAAGCTATCGCTGTACTTCCGGCACCAACCGCTTTGCGGCGAAGATCGTGTCGCCAGGGGCCACGGACCTTGGAAATAAAATCTACTCCACCAACGTGCCGGGAATCGGCATGCGTTTCAGCCGCGGCGGCGCAACGGTAAATATCGTCTATCCCGACGTCTTTTCGTCCCAGGTATATAACACCACCTACTATTCCCTCGAAGGGTCGCGCTTTACGCTGGAGATTATCAAAACCGCGGCAACCACCGGCAGCGGCACCCTGGCGGCGGGTAAGTACACCTCCTACGACTGGGAGAGCGGCGATAACCCGATCCTCGAAACCTATCTGAGCGCCAACGCCATCACCGTGGTCTCGCCCTCCTGTTCAGTGCTGAGCGGGAAAAATATGAATGTCGATGTGGGTTCCATCCGGCGCACCGACCTGAAAGGGGTCGGCACCACCGCCGGCGGGAAGGATTTTAATATCGACCTGCAGTGCAGCGGCGGCCTGAGTGAAACGGGATATGCCAACATTAGCACCTCGTTCTCCGGTACCCTGGCCACCAGCACTACCGCTACCATGGGCGCCTTGCTGAATGAAAAAGCCGGCAGCGGGATGGCGAAAGGCATTGGCATCCAGGTGCTGAAGGATGGCTCCCCGCTGCAGTTTAATAATAAATACACCGTCGGCCGCTTGAATAATCAGGAGACCCGCTACATCACCATACCGCTGCACGCGCGTTTTTATCAGTATGGCCCGACGACCAGCACCGGCGAGGTGGAGTCGCATATGATCTTTAACCTGACGTACGATTAATACGGGAGGGGGAATGAAGGGATTGCCGAAAAACACTATCGCGTGGCTGCTATTTTGCGGCAGCCTCGCCGCCCCCTCGGCGTGGGGTTTTGAGACCAATTACGATCGCGGACGGGTCGATTTTGCCGGGCGGGTGACGGATATTTCCTGTAGCATCGCGCTAAACGGCGGCCAGCATGCCGGCAGCGGTAATGTCTGGCTGGCGCCGGTCAGCCTGGCGGAAGTCCACGATCGCGGTGCCGGGGCGTTTATGAAACCGCAGCCGTTTACCCTGGCACTGTCAAACTGCCAGCTGCGCCATGATGGTGGGGCAGCCTCGCAGGATGAGGTGCGTCGGGTCAGCGTGCGCTGGGTCGATGGTTTTTTACTGACGGCGGTCGGTAACGAAAACGCCGGGTATCTGGCCAATACCTTGCCGGATGGAGCGCAGAATATTTATCTGGCGCTATCGACTAACGATAATAATACGCTGGATAAGAGTAATAAAATTGTCCCGGCGGACCCGCAGCAAAATCAGGTGCGTTTGCAGGAAAGCGCGGTCAGCGGCGGCCTGTTCACCTATTACGTTGGCTATGTTTCGCCAACGCCGAAAAGCGCCACCAGCGGGCCGATTACCAGCTGGGCAACGTGGGAATTAGTTTATAATTAAGTGACGTTAAAAAGCCGGGAATTCCCGGCTTTTTTTACATGGCAATATCATCGGCGACCAGTTGTTCAATACTGACTTCCCGCCAGTAATGTCCCTGGATAGCAAACCACTCCATTCCCTGCAGCCATTCTTTATGGGCTTCGCTTTCGACACCTTCAATAATCACATTATGATGGTTGCGCGATAAAAAGGTCACCAGCGCATCCATCAGCTGGCGGCCGGACTCTTTGCGCATCAGGTGCCAGAAAAAATCCTTATCAATTTTCACATAGTCAAAGTGATAACCGCGAATAGCGTTAATTCCCGCGTAGCCGGAGCCGAAGTCGTCGAGCCACAGTGAGGTATCCTGTGAGCTCTGCCAGGCGGCAAGAGAATTATGCAGCAGATTCTCGGCGTTTTCGGTTACCTCGAAATGGACGCAGGTCAGGGCGGCGACTTTGGCTTTTATATCCTTCTGGCGCAACAGGTTCAGGATATGGTCATCAACGTTAATTGTTGCGGAAATATGGTTACGTAAAAACCAGGCTTTATGCTTTTCAATCAGTGCCAGTTGTTCGAGAAAAATACGTTCACGAACGGCGGCGGTAGCATGGCGGAAAAAATCTTCGGGGGAAATAGAAAGATTATCAAAGCGGCTTAAGCATTCCACCGCGACCAGAGTACCTTGTGGGGAAAACATTTTCTGAAAGACGTAGCGTACAGCGATATCATTACGAGATAAAATGTTGTCTTCGAATATTTTAGTGTTCATTATCCCTCTTCACGAGGTAAGTCAAACAATAGGCAGAGGATACATTAATTATAGGCTACCTGATGATTAATGGGAATGGCGGGAAATGTAAATCAACAGCGAATAAGTACGCTTTATCCGCTACTGATTTACCGGGAGAACATTTAGCATTGATGGAGAGCGGCAATACGCTGATTCATAGTGCGGGAATTAGGTGATGCTGCCAACTTACTGATTTAGTGTATGATGGTGTTTTTGA
>NZ_JUMS01000153.1:0-228 GCF_001059415.1 Enterobacter sp. 940_PEND | reverse complement strand
CTTTCGTAGCTGACTAGTCCTGTCTTCAGCAGGCGTTCTGCCGTTTCCTGCTTAATCGTCATCCCGGCGCGGATCGGTTTGCCGTCGACAGGCTGAGTCCACCCATAGCCAATCGTCCACACTCCGACGCTGTCCTGGTACGCGGTGAGCTTGCAGCCTTCGAACTGCTTGATTAGGGCAATGCCTTTATCACTGGTTTGCATTCTTCATCCCCGTCAGGCGTTCCCA
>NZ_JUMS01000152.1:0-539 GCF_001059415.1 Enterobacter sp. 940_PEND | reverse complement strand
ACCATCGGCGGCCAGACCTACACCACCGTGCTGGACGCGGCGGGGAACTGGAGCGTGGGCGTACCGGCGAGCGTGATTTCCGGCCTCAGCGACGGCACCGTGACCGTCACTGCGTCCGTCACCGACGCGGCGGGCAACACCGGTACCGGCACGCATAACGTGACCGTTGATACCGGTCTGCCATCGGTGGCCTTCAACGCAATCAGCGATGACAACGTCCTGAACGCGGTAGAAAAAGGTCAGGATCTGAGCGTCAGCGGCACCAGCGCCAACCTGGCGGAAGGCACCGTGGTGACCGTGACCCTCAACGGTAAAAACTACGCGGCGACGACCGCGGCAGACGGCACCTGGAGCCTGACGGTTCCGGCAGCGGATCTGGCCGGTCTCGGCCAGGCCAACTATACCCTGAACGCGACCGCCACCAACGGCGTGGGCAACAGCGTGAGCAACACCGCGAACCTGCTGGTCGACACCGCGCTGCCAACCGTCACCATCAATACCGTGGCGGGCGATAACGTCATCAACGCGGCGGAAGTGGC
>NZ_JUMS01000151.1:0-390 GCF_001059415.1 Enterobacter sp. 940_PEND | reverse complement strand
CATGGAGCATGGGGATTTTTACGGCAGAGTGAGGATACAGCGGTAGTCATGTTATTCGCCCTCCTGGTTATCAGCAATATTTCGCGGATATTCGATTTTTAACTGCGATGGCATAGACGTAAATATTGGAGAAGTCTCTCCTTCTGCACCGGAAATGCCCTCATAAACCTCCCCTTCAGCCGTCGTAATTTTATATGTGGTGAAAGGCTTGACAGCTCCGCTGGCGGATGACGTTGTGATAAACCCTTCACTGTACCCTTTAGGAAAAGTTACAGGCGGTGTATCTAAACTGGCAGGACCGGTCTGATTAACATTGGCCGCTTTCAGCAAAATATTTCCCGGACATCCCAGTTCAATATTCCCGCCGCTAAGCTTTATATAAGCACCACC
>NZ_JUMS01000150.1:0-343 GCF_001059415.1 Enterobacter sp. 940_PEND | reverse complement strand
AGACCCGGGAAGGCTTCTGAGTCCGTCACATTGTTCAGCGACAGGTCTGCACAGATGATTTCATGTGTGTTGCTGTCAACTGCCAGATGCAACTTTCGCCATATACGACGGCGTTCCTGGCCATGTTTTTTGACTTTCCATTCGCCTTCACCAAAGACCTTCAGCCCGGTGGAATCAACCACCAGATGCGCGATTTCACCCCGGGTGAACGTTTTGAAACTGACATTAACCGACTTTGCGCGCTTGCTGACACTGGTGTAATCCGGGCAGCGCAACGGAACATTCATCAGTGTAAAAATGGAATCAATAAAACCCTGTGCAGCCCGCAGGGTCAACCTGAACA
>NZ_JUMS01000149.1:0-49868 GCF_001059415.1 Enterobacter sp. 940_PEND | reverse complement strand
TCACCGCCATATTTAAAGAAGAGCTCGCATGAAAATGCGGGCTTTTTTTTCGCATGTTGCACGCCTGCGGGGGATGAGATTCCCCGACCGGGTTCGACAACTGGCGACAACCAGTTGAACAGACTGTGAGTGCAGCGCGTCAACGTTCTCATAATGTTATACAGAACAATTCAACTATGTATCGTATACATCTAAAATCCAATAAATATATATTATATATAATAGACAACATATAGATAAGATAAATAATTTCAATTTACTTCGCTAGACACTTTCACGAATAGGTAGTATGTTGATGTACTAATAGCCTCCTTAAGATATTTTGACACGCTTAGCACTCCCTTGAATATAATACGTCAATCCGGAGATTTAGATGAAACAGCAATTATTAAGCTTGACTCCTGTTAAACTCCAGGAGGTAGATAACATTAGCATGGGTGTTTTACCAAATGGTGAAACATTCCTATCATTACAAGGCGTAGCAAAATTCTGCGGGCTAGCCCCAAGCTCTATAATACAATTAGCTCAGGATTGGTCTTCAGGTGATGCTCAAATACGTAGTAGAGGTCAACAACTTACTGAGTTAATAAAGGAGTGGACTGAATCTTCAATTGTACCCGATAGCTTATATGTTGAGTTAGATAGTAAAAACTCCATTACAGGAGTCATTCACGCCGTCCCAGAGCAAATTGTGATGGCAATAACTGACTATTATGCTCATTATGCTCCAACGACAAAACAAGAAGCTATCACTAATTATAGAAAAGCAGCAAAGCTTGGACTAAGAAATTATATATACGAAAGATTAAATTATAGTGAAAAGGATTTAATAGCGCAGAGCTGGAGTTTATTCCAAGAAAGAGTACTTAATAATGAATGCCCCAAAGGATATTTTACCATGTTTGATGAAGCAACGACAGTAATTGCTTCATTAATTCGCAATAATATTGCCGTAGATGATTCAATTATGCCTGATGGAAGCTTAGGTATTCACTGGGCAAAATATTGGAAATCTGAGAACCTCTCAATTCGATATGGTGAAAGAATAAAAATACACCACAAATATCCAGAATCTTATAGGCAATTAGATCCAGAGGTAAATGCCTATCCCTTAAGTGCAATCTCTGATTTTAGGTTATGGTTCCAAAATGTTTACCTTCCTGAAAAATATCCTAGTTATATCAAAAACAAAGTTAAGGATGGGAAGATCACATCAGAAGCGATGCCAATATTACTAACCGCAGTGATGCCTCCAGAGGTTTCTACTAAAAGATTAAATTAATTTACTTCAAGGAAGTATTTATTCAGGGTATATTACTTTTTATAAAAGCACAAAAAAACAAAGCCCGGTTTCCCGGGCCTTGAACACAACAGCAAACTCAGTAATACGCCTGCAGCGTGCGCTGACAGAGCGCTGAACGCACGCAGTCCTCTTTGGTGAAGCGTACCACCCCAATCATCTCATCTTCCTCAAAACGTGACATGGCGTCGCTCAGCCCGGATTTCACGCCGGATGGCAGGTCACACTGGGTAATATCGCCGTTAACGATAACCGTCACGTTCTCCCCGAGGCGCGTTAAAAACATCTTCATTTGCGCAGCGGTCACGTTCTGAGCCTCGTCAAGAATGACGACCGCATTTTCAAATGTACGTCCGCGCATATAGGCGAACGGCGCGATTTCCACCTTGCCAATCTCTGGTCGCAGGCAGTACTGCATAAAGGATGCACCCAGTCGCTTCACCAGCACGTCATAGACGGGCCTGAAGTACGGAGCAAACTTCTCCGAAATATCTCCGGGCAGGAAGCCGAGATCTTCATCAGCCTGCAGTACAGGACGGGTAACAATAATGCGCTCCACGTCCTTATGAATCAGCGCCTCCGCCGCTTTGGCTGCACTAATCCAGGTTTTCCCGCATCCGGCTTCACCGGTTGCAAAGATGAGCTGTTTACTCTCGATAGCATTCAGGTAGTGCGCCTGAGCCTCATTGCGCGCCACAATTGGAGAATTATCACGGCTGTCTCGGGCCATGCCAATTGCTTCTACGCCACTCATCTGCACAAGCGAGGTGACCGATTCTTCTTCACGCTGTTTATGGCTACGTGAATCCCGTCTCAGCACACGTTTTGCTTCGCGACGAGCTTTGATCACTGCTTTTTGTCTTCCCATGGATAGCACCTTGAGTTGTTGGTATTCATCACACGCGCCAGCTTCGGCACGATTATGCGCACGAACATCAGAGGGTTGGCTTCCTTGTAAGCCATTGCTTGCTTTATCGGATAACGATACGGAACAGCTACGCGCACCGTTCTGCACGTCGGTCGAATCAGATTCTTGAGGGAGGGGGGAGAATTTAGTGGTGAGGAAATCGCTGCCGGAGTCTGAGCCTCCGCGCCGGGTGCTGCGGTTGTTATGTTTACCTTGTCCAGTACAGGACGCAACCATTCGCGATCTCCATAGTGATTCAGCATCACTGCCGGGAACTACCGCTGTCTTATCTTAAGTACATCAGGAGTTATCATAAATGCAACATTTATTTTACCTGAGTGCAACTTTTAAGACTGTCCCTACAGGTGAAATCAGTCTCATATAGAAATATTACAGAAATATAACAGGAGGATAGTCATATGAAAAAATAATGTCCCCGCGAACGGTTGCGGGGACAATTATCAGGCTTCAATAAGACCTTGAGCGAGGTACGCGTTCCGATCGCGCACGCCCGGCAGGGCAAAGAAATAGCCGCCGCCGATAGGCTTAATGTACTCTTCCAGCGCTTCGCCGTTGAGCCGCTTCTGCACGGTCAGGAAGCCTTTTTCCAGATCGTGCTGATAGCAGACGAACAGCAGGCCCATATCAAGCTGACCGGCATTGGTCACGCCGAGCGAATAGCTGTATCCCCGACGCATCATCAGGCTGGACTGCGTCTCTTTGGTGCGCGGATTAGCCAGACGAATGTGGCTGTCCAGCGCGATGGTATCGCCATTGGGATCGCTGGCGTAGTCGGGCACGTCATGCTCGTTCTTCATGCCGAGCGGCGCGCCGCTTTGCTTATCGCGACCAAAGATCGTCTGCTGTTCTTTCAGCGGCGTGCGGTCCCAGAACTCCACGTGGAACTGGATAATCCGTACCGCCTGATAGCTGCCGCCCACCGCCCACGCCGGTTCGCCCTGATCCGCCGTCACCCATACCACGTCTTTCATCAACGCCGCATCGCTGCTGTCCGGGTTGGCCGTGCCGTCCTTAAAGCCCAGCAGGTTCACCGGCGTCTCTTTCCCTTTACTGCGGGCGGCGTGGTCCGAGATAAACCCTTCCCGCTTCCAGCGCACGCTCAGCAGATCCGGCGTGTGCTTGATGATATCGCGCAGGGCGTGGATCACCGTGTCCTGGGTATTGGCACAAATTTGCAGGAGCAGGTCGCCATGACACAGCGCCGCGTCCAGGGAGTCGTTCGGGAAACGCGTCATTTTCTGCAGCGCTTTCGGCTTCTGTTTTGTCAGCCCATAGCGGGCATCAAACAGCGACTCGCCGAGCGAAACGGTAATGGTCAGGTTATCCGGGGCGATAAACGGCCCCAGAATGCCGGAGTCCATTGGCGGCAGACGCGGGTTCGGCGTATCGGGTGCCGGTCCGCCCGCGGTGAGAAACGCGATGCGCGTCGTCAGCAGGCGGAACAGGCGCTCCAGATCGGCTTTATCGCTGGCCAGCGAATCAAAGGCCACCAGCATCATGGACGCCTGCTGCGGCGTCAGGATGCCCGACTGATGCTCGCCATAAAACGGCTGCGTCTCCATGCGGGCATTGGGTGACAGCGTGCCGGGCGCGCTTTGCGGTTTCGCCGCATGTCCAACAGGGCAGCCACCGGCCAGGGCAAGCGCGCCGCCCAGCGCCCCTACCCCTTTTAACAATCGACGACGTGAAGGCTCAACCACATCGTTCTCGCTATGCTTATTCATCGTGCTTAGTCCAGACCCAGTACGCCGCGCAGCAGAGAGAGATCTTCCGCCAGGGCGGTAATCGGGCCTTTCAGCGCGTTACGGTCGGCATCGGTCAGCTTGTCGTAGGTTTCAAACCCGTCTTTAGTCCGGTACTTCGCCAGAATGGTGTCGACTTTTTTGAAGTTGGCATCCACTTTGGCCAGCAGTTCGCCGTTCTCTTTCTGCAGCTGAGGACGCAGCAGGTTAACAATTTTCTGCGCGCCGTCGACGTTGGCCTGGAAGTCCCACAGATCGGTATGGCTGTAGCGATCTTCTTCGCCGCTGATTTTGCTCGCGGCCACTTCTTCAATCAGGCCGGCCGCGCCGCCCACCACTTTTGACGGCGGGAAGGCCAGCTCGCTGATGCGCTTTTGCAGCTCCAGCACGTCGCCATTCAGCTGCTCGGCGTATTTTTCCATCCCTTTGGTAGAGTTGTCGCCAAACAGGGCTTTTTCCAGACGGTGGAAACCGGTGAATTTCGGATCGGCGGCTTTCTGCTCGTAATCATCTTCGCGGGCATCAATGCTGCCATCAAGGTCCGAGAACAGTTCGGCAATCGGCTCGATGCGCTCGTAGTGCTGACGGGTTGGCGCATAGAGGGATTTCGCTTTTTCGATGTCACCGGCCTTCACCGCATCGGTAAAGGCTTTGGTTGCCGCCGCCAGGTCCGCCGTCTCTTTCGTGACATAGGCTTTATACGCCGTAATCGCGTCGCCCAGGCTCAGCACCGCAGCGCCTTTCACCGCATTGGCCGTCGCTTCACCTTTGACGATCAGCTTCCCTTTAGGGTTGGTCAGCAGACCGCAGGTCATCTCATACTCGCCCGGCTGCAGGTTGGCGGTCATCTTCTGGCTGAAGCCAGGGGCGATGTTTTCGCGCTCCTCCACCACCAGAACCCCTTTCAGGATCTCCCACTCCAGCGCCTTCTGGCTGTGGTTCTGAATAATGAACTGGGTTTTGCCGCTGTTCACCGTGAGGGTCATCGGCTCACACTGCTTATCATTGACGGTGACTTTAACCTGAGGAACATCCGCGCCCCAGGCGGAGAATGCAGAAGCGAACAGCGCGGCAATGCCTGCGCATAACGCACTACGACGGAACTGAATTGCCATGACTCTTCCCTTTATAAGTATGTTGTAACTAAATAAAAGATTACGGCGCAACGCGCGACGCCTGCGTGCCGGTACGCGGCGGCATTGCGAACAGCACCAGCGCCGGAACCAGATAGATAAAGTACATCGCCACTTCGCTGACGCTCGGCGTTTCCTGATAGCCGAAGATACCTTCGAGCAGGGTGCCGGTCAGAGAATGGGTGGAAAGCACGTTGCTGAGGTCAAACGCCACGTCCTGGAAATGGTTCCACAGGCCCGCCTCGTGGAAGGCGCGTATCGCCCCCGCCGCCAGCCCTGCCGCCACCAGCAGAATAAACAGGCTGGTCCACTTGAAGAAGGCGCCCAGGTTCAGGCGGATACCGCCCCAGTAGAGCAGGAAACCGAGCACCACGGCCGTGGCGAGGCCAAGCATGGCACCCAGCGGCGGCCAGATCCCCACATCCTGCTGAAACGCCGCCAGCAGGAAGAAAACGGATTCCAGGCCTTCACGCGCGACGGCGAAAAAGACCATCATAATGAGCGCCCAGCCGTGGTTATTGCCCTTTTGCAGCGCGTTATCCACCGCCTGCTCCAGCTGCACCTTCACGTTGCGCGAGACTTTACGCATCCAGAACACCATCCAGGTAAGGATCACCACCGCAATTACGGCGACGATCCCCTCAAACAGCTCCTGCTCTTTCTGCGGGAACTCCCCGGTGGTTTCGTTGATGAGGATACCGAGGCCCAGACAGAGCGCCGCGGCAAGGAATACCCCGACCCACATGACGCCAATCCAGCGTCCGCGCTGGGTTCGCTTCAGATAACTGGCGATGAGGCTCACGATGAGGGCAGCTTCGAGCCCTTCACGTAACATAATGAGAAATGGAACAAACATGCCGACACCTTAAATGTTTATCGCGGTCAACTGATGCAAAGAAAGGTAAATTCTTGTGATAGTGATTATCATTACGGCGAAAAGAAACACAAGCGAAATGTGTGGTGTTTTGATGACGAGTTGTAAACGCAAAGCCTGTTAATAGTTGCCGACGTTACCGTTAAGTTTATAAGTTATAATAAAATTGCCCATTTACGGTTAACCAGCGCTGTGGCTAAATATCCTTCTCAAAAACCAACTGAAAATAAACCATGTTTAAGATTGTCCATTTCCTGCTGGCGCTGGTGATTATTCTTGCGCTCGCCTGGCTGGTGAGTTTCGACCGCCGAAAAATTCGCATTCGTTATGTTTTACAGCTTATTGTCATTGAGATTGCCCTGGCGTTCTTTTTCCTGCACGCCGAAAGCGGGTTATTCCTGATTAAATACGTCTCGGGATTTTTTGAGTCACTGCTTAAATTTGCCGGTGAAGGGACCAATTTCGTCTTTGGCGGAATGGGGGAAAAAGGGCTGGCGTTCATTTTCCTCGGCGTGCTTTGCCCAATTATTTTTATTTCCGCGCTGATTGGTATTCTTCAGCACTGGCGGATCCTGCCGATTTTTATTCGGGTCATCGGCACGCTGCTGTCAAAACTGAACGGTATGGGCAAGCTGGAATCCTTTAACGCGGTGAGCTCGCTGATCCTCGGCCAGTCGGAAAACTTCATTGCCTACAAAGGCGTGCTGGGCGATCTCTCCTCTCGTCGTCTCTTCACCATGGCGGCCACGGCAATGTCGACGGTCTCCCTGTCGATTGTCGGCGCCTATATGACCATGCTCGACGCCAAATTTGTCGTCGCGGCGCTGATTCTGAACATGTTCAGCACCTTTATTATTCTCTCCGTTATCAACCCGGCGCGCCCGGAAGCGGAGCCGGATATCAAGCTGGAAAAACTGCATGAATCGCAGAGCTTCTTCGAAATGCTCGGCGAGTATATTCTGGCCGGTTTTAAGGTGGCGATGATTATTCTGGCCATGCTGATTGGCTTTATCGCGCTTATTAGCGCCGTTAACGCCCTCTTCTCCAGCGTATTTGGCATGAGTTTCCAGCAGATTTTGGGCTATGTGTTTTATCCGCTGGCATGGCTTATTGGTATTCCGCTGAGTGATGCCTTAAACGCGGGCAGTATTATGGCGACCAAGCTGGTGGCGAATGAATTTGTGGCGATGATTGAGCTGCAAAAAATCTCGCATCAGATGTCCCCTCGCGGGCTGGGCATCTTATCCGTCTTCCTGGTGTCCTTCGCGAACTTCGCGTCCATCGGCATTGTGGCGGGGGCGATTAAGGGCCTGAACGAGCAGCAGGGGAACGTGGTGTCGCGGTTTGGTCTGCGTCTGGTGTACGGCGCGACGCTGGTGAGCCTGCTGTCGGCGAGCTTTGCGGGGTTGGTGTTGTAAGTGTTTTTGCCCGGCGGCGCTTCGCTTGCACGGGCCTACGATACAGCAACGGCGGGATTTCCCGCCGTTTTTATTAGAACTGCACGCACACCGGCTGGTCGACGCGCATCACCGACTCCTGCGCGAAGCGTGATTTATAAATCCCGCGCAACGCTTCGATGTTCTTCTCGCTCAGCGCATCTTTACCGTGGATCAGCATTAATGCTTTGCTGGGTTCGCGCGCCACTTTCCCATCGTTCCCCAGCCACTGCCCGCGCGCGTCAAACACCGTTAAGCCATCGCGGAAACGCGGCGTCACGTCCTGGTCAACAAACTGCTGCCACTCGTTGCTGGTAATCTGCGCCCCGGCAGGACGATTTAAGCCGAAATAGAGCGTGGTTTGCTGCATCTGGTTATCCGCTTTGCAGGTCTCTACCGCCGCCTGCTGCGATGGCGCCGTGCAGCCAGCGAGCATCAATAATGCTGCTGCCATTACCCCTGTTTTGATTGTCATGCTTCGCTATCCTCATTGTTATAAGCACATGGATATCACAGGAAATGACGGATTTTGGCAAGAAAAAAGCCGGGTGCGCTTGCGCTCACCCGGCCTGCATTGTGCAGCGAGAATAATTATTCTGCCTGGAGCTTAGACGGCGGCGCAGTGTGGTAATGCGCGTCGGCTTCAGCAAAGCGTTTCTGCATGGAGGCAGACGGGGCTTTACCCAGCAGGCTGAACACCACGATGCCGATGCTGCCGAAGATGAAGCCCGGAATGATTTCGTACAGGCCCAGCCATGCGAACTGTTTCCAGACGATAACGGTCACCGCACCAATGATCATCCCCGCCAGCGCGCCGTTACGGGTCATACGTGACCACATGACGGAGAACAGCACTACCGGACCAAACGCAGCACCGAAGCCCGCCCACGCGTAGCTCACGAGGCCCAGCACGCGGTTTTCCGGGTTGGCCGCCAGCGCGATGGCAATCAACGCCACCAGCAGCACCATAAAGCGTCCTACCCACACCAGCTCTTTCTGGCTCGCGTTTTTACGCAGAAAGGCTTTGTAAAGGTCTTCGGTGATCGCACTGGAGCAGACCAGCAGCTGGCAGCTCAGGGTAGACATCACCGCCGCCAGGATTGCGGAGAGCAGAATACCGGCAATCCACGGGTTAAACAGAATTTGCGCCAGCTCGATGAACACGCGCTCGGCGTTCTGGTTGACCGCGCCCGCCTGCGCCGGGTTGTTGTTGAAGTACGCGATGCCGAAGAAGCCGACCGCACACGCGCCTGCCAGACACAGGATCATCCACGTCATACTGATGCGACGGGCATGAACGATGGTGTGGTGAGAATCCGCCGCCATAAAGCGCGCCAGGATATGCGGCTGACCGAAGTAGCCCAGGCCCCAGCCCATCAGGGAGACGATGGCCACGAAGTTCAGCCCTTTCAGCATGTCGACGTTTTCAATGCTCTTCTGCTTGATCACTTCCAGCGATTCGCCAAAGCCGCCAACGGTGAAAATCACAATCACCGGGGTCAGGATCAGGGCGAAGATCATCAGGCTCGCCTGCACGGTGTCGGTCCAGCTTACCGCCAGGAACCCGCCCACGAAGGTATAGAGGATGGTCGCCGCCGCACCGGCCCACAGGGCGGTTTCGTAGCTCATGCCGAAAGTGCTTTCGAACAGACGCGCGCCGGCCACGATGCCGGAGGCGCAGTAGATGGTGAAGAACAGCAGGATAACTACCGCAGAGATAATGCGCAGGATGCGGCTGTTATCTTCGAAGCGTCCGGTGAAGTAATCCGGCAGCGTCAGGGCGTTGTTGTTGGCCTCGGTATGCACGCGCAGACGGCCTGCCACCAGCTTCCAGTTGATCCACGCGCCGACGGTCAGGCCGATGGCGATCCAGCTTTCAGAGATACCGGAGATAAAAATCGCGCCGGGCAGCCCCATCAGCAGCCAGCCGCTCATGTCGGAGGCGCCCGCAGAGAGTGCGGTCACCATTGGGCCTAAACTGCGTCCGCCCAGAATGTAGTCGTCAAAGTTCTTTGTAGAACGCCACGCCAAAAACCCTATCAGGATCATGCCAAAAATATAAACGAGAAATGTCACCAGCATCGGTGTGCTAATAGCCATTCAAATTCTCCAAAATGTCGAGCGACAACCATCCGGGCTGCCTTGTTATATGATCACCGGAACGAGGTGAATGTATCTTGTGTTTCGGTTGGGCGCGCTATCCTGCCGTATGCGCCTTCCGCTGACAAACGATTTAACACTGCATTTACATCAATTTCATCCCCGGTTTGATACGAGTTTCCTATAGGTTGCACTCGCTCACGCTTTTACGGGTTGCACCTTTGAAAAGTGTTAACTACCGCATAAAACCAGGCTTCCCGCACAAAAGCCAGCGCGTTTTCCCAGCTAACCATTCGTTAACAATCCATTCATTTTCCGGGTTGCAAACCAGGTCACATTTAACAGGGTTGCACAAAGTTGCAACATAGGGGATATTTCACGCTATCTACAGAACGCTATTACAGAACAACAGGAGCTTTGGCATGGGTATGACCACCATGGGGGTTAAGCTGGATGACGCAACCCGCGAACGGATTAAGACCGCAGCAACCCGCATTGACCGCACGCCGCACTGGTTAATCAAGCAGGCGATTTTTAACTATCTCGAAAGACTCGAGAGCGATGAGGGCCTGCCGGAGCTGCCTGCCCTGCTGGCCGGCGCGGCGAATGAAAGCGAAGAAGCCCCGGCCGCTGGCGACGAGAACCATCAGCCGTTCCTTGAATTTGCCGAGCAGATCCTGCCGCAGTCCGTCAGCCGTGCCGCCATTACCGGCGCCTACCGCCGTGCCGAAACCGACGCCGTGCCGATGCTGCTGGAGCAGGCCCGCCTGCCGGAAGCCATTGCCG
The DNA here is from genome assembly GCF_001059415.1 of Enterobacter sp. 940_PEND. Classification (NCBI taxonomy): domain Bacteria; kingdom Pseudomonadati; phylum Pseudomonadota; class Gammaproteobacteria; order Enterobacterales; family Enterobacteriaceae; genus Enterobacter; species Enterobacter sp. 940_PEND. The sequence continues at coordinate 39,569 of NZ_JUMS01000149.1, read as the reverse complement.
CACAGGCGCACAGCCTGGCGTATCAGTTAGCCGACAAGCTGCGCAACCAGAAAACCGCCACCGGCCGCGCCGGGATGGTTCAGGGTCTGCTGCAGGAGTTTTCCCTCTCCTCTCAGGAAGGCGTGGCGCTGATGTGTCTGGCGGAAGCGCTGCTGCGTATTCCGGATAAAGCCACCCGCGACGCGCTGATCCGCGACAAGATCAGCAACGGCAACTGGCATTCCCATATTGGCCGTAGCCCGTCGCTGTTCGTCAACGCCGCCACCTGGGGCCTGCTGTTTACCGGCAAACTGGTCTCCACCCATAACGAAGCCAACCTCTCCCGCTCTCTGAACCGCATCATCGGCAAGAGCGGCGAGCCGCTGATCCGCAAAGGCGTGGACATGGCGATGCGCCTGATGGGCGAGCAGTTTGTCACCGGGGAAACCATTGCCGAAGCGCTGGCGAACGCCCGCAAGCTGGAAGATAAAGGTTTCCGCTACTCGTACGACATGCTGGGCGAAGCGGCCCTGACCGCCGCCGACGCGCAGGCCTACATGGTCTCTTACCAGCAGGCGATCCACGCCATCGGTAAAGCGTCCAACGGTCGCGGTATTTATGAAGGCCCGGGCATCTCTATCAAGCTTTCTGCCCTGCACCCGCGCTACAGCCGCGCGCAGTACGACCGTGTGATGGAAGAACTCTACCCGCGCCTGAAGTCCCTGACCCTGCTGGCGCGCCAGTATGACATCGGCATTAACATCGACGCCGAAGAGGCCGACCGTCTGGAGATCTCCCTCGATCTGCTGGAAAAACTGTGCTTCGAGCCGGAGCTGGCAGGCTGGAACGGCATCGGCTTCGTTATCCAGGCCTACCAGAAGCGCTGCCCGTTCGTCATTGATTACCTGATTGACCTGGCAAGCCGCAGCCGCCGTCGCCTGATGATCCGTCTGGTGAAAGGCGCCTACTGGGACAGCGAAATCAAACGCGCCCAGATGGAAGGGCTGGAAGGCTATCCGGTCTATACCCGCAAGGTATACACCGACGTCTCTTACCTCGCCTGTGCGAAAAAGCTGCTCGGCGTGCCGAACCTGATCTATCCGCAGTTCGCTACCCACAACGCCCACACCCTGGCGGCGATCTACAGCCTGGCCGGGCAAAACTACTACCCGGGCCAGTACGAGTTCCAGTGCCTGCACGGCATGGGTGAACCGCTGTACGAGCAGGTCACCGGTAAAGTGGCGGACGGCAAGCTGAACCGCCCATGCCGAATCTATGCTCCGGTGGGAACGCACGAAACCCTGCTGGCGTACCTGGTGCGTCGTCTGCTGGAAAACGGCGCGAACACCTCCTTCGTTAACCGCATCGCCGACACCACGCTGCCGCTGGACGAGCTGGTGGCCGATCCGGTGCAGGCCGTTGAGAAGATGGCGGCGCAGGAAGGCCAGGTTGGCCTGCCGCATCCGAAGATTGCCCTGCCGCGCGAGCTGTACGGCAAAGGCCGCGTCAACTCGGCGGGTCTGGATCTCGCCAACGAACACCGTCTGGCGTCCCTCTCCTCTGCCCTGCTCAACAGCGCGCTGCAGAAGTGGCAGGCCAAACCGATGCTGGAGCAGCCCGTTGCAGACGGCGAAATGCAGCCGGTGATCAACCCGGCCGAGCCGAAGGATATCGTCGGCTACGCGCGTGAAGCGACCGAAGCGGAAGTGGATCAGGCGCTGGACAGCGCGGTGAACAACGCCCCTATCTGGTTTGCCACGCCGCCGCAGGAGCGCGCAGCGATTCTGGGGCGTGCGGCGGTGCTGATGGAAGATCAGATGCAGTCGCTCATCGGCATTCTGGTGCGCGAGGCGGGTAAAACCTTCAGCAACGCGATTGCCGAAGTGCGCGAGGCCGTCGACTTCCTGCACTACTACGCCGGTCAGGTGCGCGATGATTTCGATAACGAAACCCACCGTCCGCTCGGCCCGGTAGTCTGTATCAGCCCGTGGAACTTCCCGCTGGCGATCTTCACCGGCCAGATTGCCGCCGCGCTGGCCGCAGGCAACAGCGTGCTGGCAAAACCGGCAGAGCAGACCCCGCTGATTGCCGCGCAGGGCATCAACATTCTTCTGGAAGCCGGCGTGCCGGCGGGCGTGGTTCAGCTGCTGCCGGGCCGTGGTGAAACGGTCGGTGCCAAACTGACCTCCGACAACCGCGTGCGCGGCGTGATGTTTACCGGTTCGACCGAAGTGGCGTCGCTGCTGCAGCGCAACATTGCCACCCGTCTGGATGCGCAGGGCCGTCCTACGCCGCTCATCGCGGAAACCGGCGGGATGAACGCCATGATCGTTGACTCCTCCGCGCTCACAGAGCAGGTGGTGGTCGACGTGCTGGCCTCCGCGTTCGACAGCGCCGGTCAGCGCTGCTCCGCCCTGCGCGTGCTGTGCCTGCAGGACGACGTGGCGGACCACACGCTGAAGATGCTGCGCGGCGCGATGGCCGAATGCCGCATGGGCAACCCGGGCCGTCTCACCACCGACATCGGGCCGGTGATCGACGCGGAAGCCAAAGCCAACATCGAAAACCACATTCAGACCATGCGCGCGAAAGGCCGTCCGGTGTTCCAGGCGGTGCGCGAGAACAGCGAAGATGCCCGCGAATGGCGGACCGGCACCTTTGTGCCGCCAACGCTGATTGAGCTGGCAAGCTTCGACGAGCTGAAAAAAGAGGTCTTCGGCCCGGTGCTGCACGTGGTGCGCTACAACCGTAACAACCTGAACGAGCTGGTTGAGCAGATCAACGCCTCCGGCTATGGCCTGACGCTCGGCGTGCATACCCGTATCGACGAGACTATCGCGCAGGTGACCGGCAGCGCCAAAGTGGGCAACCTGTACGTCAACCGCAACATGGTCGGCGCGGTCGTGGGCGTGCAGCCGTTCGGCGGCGAAGGCCTTTCCGGCACCGGTCCGAAAGCGGGCGGTCCGCTCTACCTGTACCGTCTGCTGGCGAACCGTCCGGAGAACGCCCTGGGCGTCACCCTGGCACGCCAGGATGCGGACTATCCGGTGGATGCGCAGCTGAAAACCGTGCTGACCCAGCCGCTGGAGGCGCTGATCGCCTGGGCGGAAAAACGCCCTGAACTGCGTGCCGTCGCGAAGCAGTACGGCGAGCTGGCGCAGGCGGGCACGCAGCGTCTGCTGCCGGGTCCAACCGGCGAGCGCAACACCTGGACGCTGATGCCGCGCGAGCGCGTGCTGTGCGTGGCCGATAACGAGCAGGACGCGCTGGTGCAGCTGGCCGCCGCCATGGCAACCGGCTGTGAAGTGCTGTGGCCGGAAGATGCCCTGCATCGCGATCTCGCCAAACAGCTGCCGAAGGCGGTCTCGGCCCGCATTCGCTTCGCGAAAGCCGATAACCTGCTAACCCAGCCGTTTGATGCGGTGATCTACCACGGTGATTCCGATCAGCTGCGTGAACTCTGCGAGCAGGTGGCGGCCCGCAGCGGTGCCATCGTTTCCGTGCAGGGCTTTGCGCGCGGGGAAACCAACCTGCTGCTGGAGCGTCTGTACGTGGAGCGCTCGCTCAGCGTCAACACGGCGGCGGCAGGCGGTAACGCCAGCCTGATGACAATAGGCTAACGCTGTGCTAATAAGGCTCCGGAGACGGAGCCTTATTTTATTGGGGAGTATATGAAACGATATCTTATCGCCAGTGCAGCACTGCTAATGAGCGCCAGCGCGCTGGCCGACGAGTGCGACAAAGCGACCACCCAGCTTGAGCTGAATACCTGTAGCGCGCAGCAGTACCAGGCTGCCGATAAAAAGCTCAACCAGACCTATCAGGCCGCCGTTAAGCGTGCGGTAGCGCCCCAGCGCGACCTGCTGAAAAAAGCGCAGCAGGCGTGGATTACCCTGCGCGATGCGGACTGCGCGTTTATCGGTTCGGGGACGGAAGGCGGGAGCGTCCAGCCAATGATTGTTAACCAGTGCCTGGCGGAAAAAACCGTGGAGCGCGAAGCGTTTCTGGCCTCGCTGATGCAGTGTGAAGAGGGCGACTTAAGCTGCCCTCTCCCGCCGGGAAACTAGCGCAGGCGGATCCCTTCGATAATCATCCGCTGCACGTTCTCCAGGGTGCTGTGGAAAAACGCCTCGTCCTGGAGCGTTTTACCGGTCACCGCCTCAACCTGGGCCGCAAAGTCAGCGTAATGCTGGGTGGAGGCCCAAATCATAAAGATCAGATGATGCGGGTCGACCGGGGCCAGCTTTCCGCTGGCGACCCATCCGGCAATAATGGCCGACTTATCGTCCACCAGCTGTTTTAAATCTCCGGTTAATTCCGCCTGCAGCAGCGGCGCGCCCTGCAGCATCTCAAGACAAAACAGTCGCGACGCCTGCGGGTAATCGCGCGACACCTCCAGCTTCAGGCGAATATACTCTTTGATCGCCACCAGCGGGGCCAGCTCTGCGCGGAACGCTTTGAGGGGCGCCAGCCAGATATCGAGGATCTGCTGCATCACCGCCACATAGAGCGCCTCTTTCGACGGGTAATAGTAAAGCAGATTGGTTTTGGATACGCCGGACTGCTCCGCCACCTGCTCCAGGCGCGTGCCGTGAATACCAAACTGCGAAAAAGTCTCCAGCGCCGCGCTGAGGATCGCCTGCTTCTTGGCGCTCACCGCCTGCGAACGTTTACCTGGTGTTTTCACTGCGCCTTGTGTCATTCCCGCTCTCCTTATTCTGCGTTGTCCTCAGCATAGCAAAACCCCCGTCTCCCCACGACACCCTGCACTCCGATCGCGCATGAATGCCTGTTTTCTGTGCAATGTTTTTGACCAGTTAGTCCACATTTAGCCGCATCAATCCACCAACATCTAATTAACACATTAATAACACAGCCATTTTCAAAACTGGCACTGCCTTTGCAAAAACACCGTTACACCTGCGACGTAATGAAGAGAGGTTCGTGATGAAAATTGGCGTATTTGTACCCATCGGCAACAACGGCTGGCTTATCTCGACCACTGCACCGCAATACAAGCCGACCTTTGAGCTCAATAAAGCCATCGTGCAGAAAGCGGAGCACTACCATTTCGACTTTGCGCTTTCGATGATCAAGCTGCGCGGCTTTGGCGGCAAAACCGAATTCTGGGACCACAACCTGGAGTCCTTTACCCTGATGGCCGGGCTGGCCGCGGTCACCTCGCGGATCCAAATCTACGCCACCGCCGCCACCCTCACCCTGCCCCCGGCAATCGTCGCGCGCATGGCCTCCACCATCGACTCGATCTCCGGCGGGCGCTTTGGCGTCAACCTGGTCACCGGCTGGCAAAAACCGGAGTACGAGCAGATGGGGCTCTGGCCGGGTGACGACTACTTCTCGCGTCGCTACGACTACCTGACCGAATACGTGCAGGTGCTGCGCGACCTGTGGGGGACCGGCAAAAGCGATTTCAAGGGCGATTTCTTCACCATGAACGACTGCCGCGTCAGCCCGCAGCCGTCGGTGCCGATGAAGGTGATTTGCGCCGGACAAAGCGACGCGGGGATGGAATTTTCCGCCAAATACGCCGACTTCAACTTTTGCTTCGGTAAAGGGGTGAATACGCCTGCCGCCTTCGCCCCGACCGCCGCGCGGATGAAAGAGGCCGCCGATAAAACCGGGCGCGACGTGGGCTCCTACGTGCTGTTTATGGTCATTGCCGACGAAACCGACGACGCCGCGCGCGCCAAATGGGAGCGCTATAAGGATGGTGCCGACGAGGAGGCCCTGAGCTGGCTGACCGAGCAGAGCCAGAAGGATACCCGCTCCGGGGCAGATACCAACGTTCGCCAGATGGCCGATCCGACCTCCGCCGTCAATATCAACATGGGCACCCTGGTCGGCTCGTACGCCAGCGTAGCCAGAATGCTAGACGAAGTGGCGGCCGTGCCCGGTGCGGAAGGCGTTCTGCTGACCTTCGACGATTTCCTCACCGGCGTGGAGACCTTCGGCGAGCGCATCCAGCCGCTGATGCAGTGCCGCGCCCACATCCCCGCCGTCACGAAGGAGGTGGCGTAATGACGACCCTTAACGCACGCCCGGAAGCTATTACCTTCGCGCCCCAGCAGAGCGCGCTGATCGTGGTGGACATGCAAAACGCCTACGCCAGCCAGGGCGGTTATCTGGATCTGGCGGGGTTCGACGTCTCCGCCACCCGACCGGTGATTGAGAACATTAAAACCGCCGTCGCCGCCGCGCGCGCCGCGGGCATGCTCATCATCTGGTTCCAGAACGGCTGGGATGACCAGTACGTCGAGGCCGGCGGCCCCGGCTCGCCCAACTTCCACAAGTCGAACGCCCTGAAAACCATGCGTAAACGGCCCGAACTGCAGGGCAAGCTGCTGGCGAAAGGCGGCTGGGACTATCAGCTGGTGGATGAACTGGTACCGCAGGCGGGCGATATTGTCCTGCCCAAACCGCGCTACAGCGGCTTTTTCAACACGCCGCTCGATAGCCTGCTGCGCAGCCGGGGCATTCGCCATCTGATATTCACCGGGATCGCCACCAACGTCTGCGTGGAGTCGACCCTGCGCGACGGCTTTTTCCTCGAGTATTTTGGCGTGGTGCTGGAAGACGCGACCCACCAGGCCGGGCCGGAATTCGCCCAGAAGGCGGCCCTGTTCAATATCGAAACCTTTTTTGGCTGGGTCAGTAACGTTGCAGATTTCTGCGACGCCCTGAATCCCCCGCTTGCCCGTATCGCCTGAGGAGACACCTGATGCCAAAATCCGTGATTATTCCGCCGGGCACCAGCACGCCGATTGCCCCTTTTGTCCCCGGCACACTCGCCGACGGCGTGGTGTATGTCTCCGGCACGCTGCCGTTTGATAAAGACAACAACGTGGTGTTTATCAACGACCCAAAGGCGCAAACCCGCCACGTGCTGGAGACGATCAAAACCGTGATCGAAACGGCGGGTGGCACGATGGAGGATGTGACCTTCAACAGCATCTTTATCACCGACTGGAAAAACTACGCCGCGATTAACGAGATTTACGCCGAGTTCTTCCCCGGCGATAAACCGGCGCGGTTCTGCATTCAGTGTGGGCTGGTGAAGCCAGAGGCGCTGGTTGAAATCGCCACCGTTGCGCACATCGCGAAGTGAGGCAGGTATGAAACTTTCCGTCTCGCCGCCCCCGTATGAAGGCGCGCCCGTGGTGGTCTTTATTTCCGGTCTCGGCGGCAGCGGCAGCTACTGGCTGCCCCAGTTGGCCGCGCTGGAGCCGGAGTATCAGGTGGTGTGCTATGACCAGCTCGGAACGGGCAATAACCCCGCCACCCTGCCGGAAGACTACAGCCTTGCGCAGATGGCGGACGAGCTGGCCCGGGCGCTGGCGGATGCCGGGATTGAACGCTACAGCGTCGTGGGTCACGCGCTGGGGGCGCTGGTCGGCCTGCAGCTGGCCCTCGACAGACCCGACGCTCTCGCCGCGCTGGTGTGCGTCAACGGCTGGTTAACCCTCAACGCCCACACCCGCCGCTGCTTTCAGATCCGCGAGCGGCTGCTGCATTACGGCGGCGCCCAGGCGTGGGTCGAGGCGCAGCCGCTGTTTCTTTACCCGGCGGACTGGATGGCCGCCCGCGCCCCCCGTCTTGAGGCCGAAGAAGCGCTGGCGCTGGCCCATTTCCAGGGCAAAACTAACCTGCTGCACAGGCTTAGCGCCCTGAAAAAGGCCGACTTCAGCCGCCATGCGGCGCGCATTCGCTGCCCGGTACAGATCATCTGCTCCGCCGACGACATGCTGGTGCCCGCGGTTTGCTCGTCTGAACTGCAGGCGGCGATCCCGCACAGCCACAGCGCGGTAATGCGCCAGGGCGGGCATGCCTGCAACGTCACCGAGCCGGATACCTTCAACACCCTGCTGCTGAACGGGCTTGCCAGCCTGCTGCACAGCCCGGAACCCGCTTTATAAGGAGCTTTAATGAGCGAAGCCATTACCCCCGGCGCGCTGGAAACGCTGTTCACCGGCGCCCGCACCCATAACGGCTGGCAGAATATGCCCGTCAGCGACGAAACGCTGCGCGAAATCTACAACCTGATGAAATGGGGGCCAACGTCCGCCAACTGCTCCCCGGCGCGCATTGTGTTTGTGCGAAGCGCGGAGGGAAAAGAGAAGCTGCGCCCGGCGCTCTCCAGCGGCAACCTTGAGAAAACGCTCACGGCTCCGGTCACGGCAATTGTCGCCTGGGACGGTGAATTCTACGAGCGCCTGCCCGAGCTGTTCCCGCACGGCGATGCAAAGAGCTGGTTTACCGCAAGCCCCGCGCTGGCGGAAGAGACCGCCTTTCGCAACAGCTCGCTGCAGGCTGCCTACCTGATCTTCGCCTGTCGCGCGCTGGGGCTGGACACCGGCCCGATGTCGGGCTTTGACCGTCAAAAGGTCGACGAGGCCTTTTTCACCGGCACGACGCTTAAAAGCAATCTGCTGATCAACATTGGCTACGGCGACCCGGGCAAACTTTACGGGCGCCTGCCGCGCCTGGACTTCGACGATGCCTGCGGGCTGGCGTAAGGAGCGATGATGACAACACCGGATAAACAAACCTTTCGCGACGCCATGGCCTGCGTTGGCGCGGCGGTCAACATCATCACCACCGACGGCCCGGCGGGGATGGCAGGCTTCACCGCCAGCGCGGTGTGCAGCGTAACGGATTCACCGCCCACCCTGCTGGTGTGCCTGAACCGCGGCGCGTCCGTCTGGCCAACGTTTAGCGAAAACCGCACCCTTTGCGTGAATACCCTGAGCGCCGGACAGGAGCCTTTATCTAACCTGTTTGGCGGGAAAACGCCGATGGCGGAACGCTTTGCCGCCGCCCGCTGGCAGACGGGCGACACGGGCTGTCCACGCCTGGAAGATGCGCTGGCCTCGTTTGACTGCCGCATCAGCCAGGTGGTGAGCGTCGGCACCCACGACATTCTGTTTTGCGACATTATTTCGATTATTCGCCACCCCGCGCCGCAAGGGCTGGTGTGGTTTGACCGCGGCTATCACGCGCTTATGCGACCCGCCTGTTAACCCGCCTTAAGGAGACAGACCATGTTCGGATTTCCCCACTGGCAGTTGAAATCGACCTCCACAGAAGCAGGCGTGGTCGCGCCGGATGAACGTCTCCCGCTCGGGCAGACGATGGTGATGGGCGTCCAGCACGCGGTCGCCATGTTTGGCGCCACGGTGCTGATGCCGATGCTGATGGGACTCGATCCCAACCTGTCTATTCTGATGTCGGGTATCGGTACCCTGCTGTTCTTTTTCGTCACCGGCGGGCGCGTGCCCAGCTATCTCGGCTCCAGCGCCGCCTTTGTGGGCGTCGTCATCGCCACCACCGGGTTTAACGGCCAGGGGATCAACCCTAACCTGAGCGTGGCCCTCGGCGGCATCATCGCCTGTGGTCTGGTCTACACCCTGATTGGTCTGGTGGTGATGAAAATCGGCACGCGCTGGATCGAGCGAATGATGCCTCCCGTCGTGACGGGCGCCGTGGTGATGGCGATAGGCCTCAACCTCGCGCCAATTGCGGTCAGGAGCGTCTCCGCCTCGCCGTTTGAAAGCTGGATGGCGGTGATCACGGTTCTGTGCATCGGCCTGGTGGCGGTGTTCACGCGCGGCATGATTCAGCGGCTGCTGATTCTGGTTGGGCTGATTGTCGCCTGTCTGGTCTACGCGCTGCTGGCCAACGTTTTCGGCCTGGGCAAGCCGGTTGACTTTACGCTGCTCCACCAGGCCGCCTGGTTCGGCCTGCCGAAGGTGACCTCGCCCACCTTTAACACCCAGGCGATGATGCTTATCGCACCGGTGGCGGTGATCCTGGTGGCGGAGAACTTAGGCCACCTGAAGGCGGTTGCGGGGATGACCGGGCGCAGCATGGATCCGTACATGGGCCGCGCGTTCGTCGGTGACGGTCTGGCGACCATGCTCTCCGGTTCCGTAGGCGGCAGCGGCGTCACCACCTATGCTGAAAACATCGGCGTGATGGCGGTGACCAAGGTCTACTCGACGCTGGTCTTCGTGGCGGCGGCGGTGATGGCGATGCTGCTCGGTTTCTCACCGAAGTTCGGCGCGCTGATCCACACCATTCCGTCCCCGGTCATCGGCGGGGCATCGATTGTGGTGTTTGGGCTGATCGCCGTAGCCGGCGCGCGTATCTGGGTGCAGCATCGGGTCGATCTCAGCCAGAACGGCAACCTGATTATGGTGGCGGTCACGCTGGTGCTGGGCGCGGGCGATTTTGCCCTGACGCTGGGCGGCTTTACGATTGGCGGGATTGGTACGGCGACCTTCGGCGCGATCCTGCTTAACGCCCTGCTGAGCCGCCGGATGGCCGCCGCGCCGCAGGGCGCCGTCGTGCATCAGGATTCGTGAAATCACCATGTCGGGTGACGGCCAGGCCTTACCCGACATGTACATTCCTTCAGAACAACAGGTAGTAAAGCAATCACTCTTGCTCAAACAGCCGTTCGATAGATTTTGTAGGGAAGAACAAAGAATGGCTGTTTTCACCTGTCAGCGGGATAAAGCCCTGCTTCAGATAAAATCGTTTTGCCCGCTCGTTAAGGGCATCAACAAATATTCCGTGTACCCCCACAGCCTGTGAAGCCAGGTAGACAACGCGCATAGCATGCGCGACGAGCGTTGTTCCCCACTCGTTTCCCTGTAGTGTTTTATCTACAGCCAGACGTCCCAGCGTCACGCTGGGTACGTTGATATAAGGGATCCGGCGCTGCTGAGTCTTAGAAGGAAGCATCGCTCTTTCAAAACAGCTTCCCGATAACGTGTAATAACCCAGGACACGCGGACGATCGCGCTCTTTAAGCAGGTAGGCTCGTAAAATACGCCCATTGTGCTGACGCACCAGATGTTCAGCAAGGAAGGCATTTAGCGAGGGTTCGCCACAATCAAAATCCTCGAAGTCATAATCGGTTCCCTCTGATAACATTTCGATCGTGAGATTCTCCACGGCGCTTCACTCCATGTTTCGAAGCCGTTTTGCTGCTCGTTTCAGGCGTTCATTTGGCTCAGGCGGATTGTCGATGGCATCCATCACCGCAGTCCATGATGCTTCGTTTAATACGAGACGACGGTGCTGCTCAATGACCTCTGCAGCACGCTCTGACGCACTGTTCACCATAAACTGGGTGATCGTTTGGTTCGTCATCGCCGCCGCTTCTTCAATCATTGTTTTGTCTTCGTCCGTTAAGCGAAGATCGATACGCTGTTTTTTAAGTGCTGGCATGGTTTACATCACCGTGTACGGTATTTATCCGTACATATCGTAAATAAGCCTGTCCATTTTTTCAATCTAAACCTTCTTTTGCAGTCAAATCCCTGACCTCACCCCGACGCTTTCTGACCTTTAACTCGCTTACCAGCACCCCGGCGACAATAAATGCCGCGCCCACCAGCGCCAGAAGCGGCAAGCGCTCACCAGCAATGCGTCCGAAAATCCCCGCCCAGACCGGTTCACCGGTATAAATCACCGTCGCGCGGGTTGGCGATACGCTGCGCTGCGCCCAGTTCATGGTGACCTGAATAATGGCGCTGAAGATACCCAGCCCCAGTGCGACCACCACCAGGCCGGAGGACATCGGCGGCACGGATTCCCCTGCCGGAACCATCGTCGCAAACGCCACCAGCGACGCCGTGGCGAGCTGCACCACCGTCACCCGTTTGACGTCGACCTTGCCCGCCCAGGCGCTAATCAGAATAATTTCCGCCGCAATGGCAATCGCCCCAATCAGGGTGATGATTTCGCCCGGCCCCAGCGCAAGCAGGTTGTTTTCCGGCCCGGCCAGTAAGATTAGGCCGATAAACGCCAGCACGATGCCAATACAGGACATCAGTCCCGGCAGCCGCCCCAGGCACAGCCACTGCAGTAGCGGCACCAGCGGCACATACATGGCGGTGATAAACGCGGATTTACTGCTGGAGATGGTCTGCAATCCCCACGTCTGCAGGCTGTAGCCCATCGCTATCGCCACCCCAATCGCCACGCCGGCCTTAAGTTCTTTCAGCGTCAGTCCCCGCAGCGTTTTAAGCGAAATTAGCCCCACGGCAAGCGCCGCCGTCGCAAAGCGCAGGCCAACAAAAAAGAACGGATCGCTGAGGGTCACCGCGTACTGAACGGCCAGAAACGTCCCGCCCCAGAACATGGTGATGAGAATGAGAATGGCTTCCTGCGGTTTAACGGAGAATTTGAAGCGTGAGACAGACATGCGGCACTCGCGGTTAAGATGAATTCTCTAGTGTGCGTTGCCTTTGGTTACAGTTCAATGTTGCAGAAATAAAAAAACCGCCGGGAGATCCCGGCGGCAGGGGTTCAACCCGGCGTGTTACTTACTGCTGCCGTGGCTGTTTTTACCCCCTTTCTTGCCAGCTTCAGATGCGCGTTGCGGGTCATTCTTGAAGTTGCCCCCGCTATGCTGGCCACCTTTACGGCCTGCTTCTGATGCTCTTTCACGGTCTTCTGCGAAATTACCTGAACCACCACGATGGTTTGCCATCTCTAACCTCCAGAATGTGAAACATTAGACATCATATTGCATTCAGTAAAAGAGGATTCTTTCACCTCGCGACACAAGGACAGTGCCTTTATCTGTGCCGCGTGAAACTAAGCTTAGTGGAATGCCGCTATCCGGCAAGCCGCAGGTAATATTCTGCAACATGAACTCAGCCTTTCGGGTGAGATGACGCGGCGGCGATTCATAAGCCTTTCTTATCATTTCAAAAATCCGCCGCCAAAAAGTTGTTTCATTTTGCTACAAAGCCTTTTTGTAACCATATTGTTATAAATCAAAGAAATGGCGTTCATTTTTGCAGTCTGGCCGTGATGACATATCTTTAAATGAGCGCAGCGATCCGCTGTCAGAAAAAACAAACGAGGAGTGATGCAAAATGGCAAAAGTTCTGGTGCTCTATTATTCCATGTATGGACACATTGAAACCATGGCTCACGCGGTAGCAGAAGGTGCGAACAGGGTTGATGGCGTTGAGGTTGTGGTGAAACGCGTACCGGAAACCATGCAGGCGGAAGCCTTCCTGAAAGCCGGGGGGAAAACGCAAAACGCCCCGGTCGCCACCCCGCAGGAGCTGGCGGACTATGATGCCATTATCTTCGGCACACCGACCCGCTTCGGCAATATGTCAGGCCAGATGCGCACCTTCCTCGATCAAACCGGCGGACTTTGGGCATCCGGCGCGCTCTACGGGAAACTCGCCAGCGTATTCAGCTCAACCGGCACCGGCGGCGGTCAGGAGCAGACGATTACCTCAACCTGGACTACCCTTGCTCATCACGGGATGGTGATTGTGCCGATTGGCTACGGCGCCCAGGAGCTGTTTGACATTTCCCAGGTGCGTGGCGGTACGCCGTACGGCGCAACCACCATTGCCGGTGGGGATGGCTCACGTCAGCCAAGCAATGAAGAACTGTCTATCGCCCGCTATCAGGGTGAATACGTCGCGGGTCTGGCCAAAAAACTGAACGGCTAACACCCAACAGGAGGACAAGCATGCCAACTCAAGAATCCAAAGCTCACCACGTGGGCGAATGGGCAAGTTTACGCAACACCTCTCCGGAGATTGCCGAAGCTATCTTTGAAGTCGCGAAGTACGATGAAAAGCTGGCCGAGCAGATTTGGGAGGAAGGTAACGATGAGGTGCTGGTGCGCGCCTTCGAAAAAACGGATAAAGACTCGCTCTTCTGGGGCGAGCAAACCATCGAACGTAAAAACGTCTAAGCGTTTCCCCCCGCCGCAGCGGGGGGTTCTCCTTTACTTCGCCGCGTTATTCATCACCGCATTGAATTTATCGACAGGACAGAAGCCGTTCGCATCCACCGGACAGCCTTTCAGCTCCAGGGTCACGCGCTGCGCGGGGGACTTCAGCGACAGCACGCTGGCGTTACGCAGCTGCTCTGAGCTCTGGTAGACATACTCAATTTTCATCAGCTCCTGATTGGCGTTTTTGTCATGCCAGCGCTGGAAGACAATCTTGCCGCCGATCGGGGTACGTTCCTGCTGATCGTGCAGCTGATACGGTTTGAAATCCAGGGCGGTGAGCAGGGAAGCAATGTTCGAATCATGCCCCACCAGCAGGGTGATCTTAGGCGCTTTCGCCTGCTCGGTGACCAGGGTTTTATCAATATACTTCACCAGCGGCTTCGCCACGTTTTGCGCCACCTCGGTGGAGGTAAACAGCGAGTCCTGATAGCCGTTCTTCAGCTTTGACAGCACGCGCCACTGCTGGTCGGTTTTGATTTCGCCCCATGCCACCTGGTCGGCCGGGAAGCCTTCGTAATACTGCAGCGTGAACGCATCCACCAGCGAGTTGCCCACCTTCAGCGGCCCGGATACGCCAGGCTCTTTTTCATAGTCGGCGCTAAAGGTATCTTTCGCGTCCGCCAGCGAGCAGACCTTTTTCTCTTTGCAGGACGGAGAATCGGCGTAGTTCGTCATTTGCTCCAGCAGCTTATAGCTTTCGGTAAGCTGCATTTTCTGCCGCTCGGACTCCATCGCCTTGAGCGCTTTTTCGCGGAATTCCGGCGAGTTATCGGTAATCACCGGATTAAAGGTCGGATCCATGGTGCCCATTTTTTCCTGATGGTGCACGGGAACGTCGCAGCCCGGGAACGCGCCAGTGATGAAGAACTGCGCTGTGGCGACGGTACGCTGCAGGCTGTTGGCGTAAGCATAAACGCTATCCGCCGCCGGGCATTCTCCCGTCTTCACCATCCCCTGCTGCGCCAGCCACTCGCGCATGTAATGGCCCATATAGACTTCCAGCACGCCGCCCTTGGTGGTGAGCTGACCGCCCGGCACCTCCCACTCCGGCCACTGCTTCGGCGTGGACTGCTCCAGCACGCTGCCGTTATTGGCGAGCGGCGCGCGCAGGTTGTGACGACTCATGATTAAAACTTGCTCCAGCTGATACCCTTCCGGCGTCTCTTGCGCCTGCACGCCAAACGTTGCTGAAATGGAACCGGCGACTGCCAGCGCGAGTAGTGCTTTTCTCATCCCTAATTCCTCAATCGTTTTAAAATGTCGCCTTCAGTGTGACAGATTGGTGACAATTTTCCGGGAAGCATTTCTCAAACTGATGATTAACGTGCTTACTGTGTGCACCAATAAGTTTTATAATAAAACCACACCCCACCGGAGAATTGACCGTGAAACGTACCCGCCTCGAAGAAAGCACCTGCCCCGTCGCCCGTTCGCTGGATATAATCGGCGACTGGTGGTCGCTGCTGATCGTGCGCGACGCGCTGCGCGGGATTAAACGCTTCGGCGAGTTCCAGAAAAGCCTTGGTATCGCCAAAAACATGCTGACCACGCGGCTAAAACTGCTGGTCGACGAAGGCATCCTCCGGCTTCAGCCCGCGTCCGACGGCAGCGCCTGGCAGGAATACGTCCTGACCGAGAAAGGTCGTGCCCTGCAAACGGTGCTGGTTGCCCTCTCCCAGTGGGGCAATGAATTTTTGTTTGCGGATAACGAATGCGGCACCGTGCTGGTCGATACCGAACAGCGCAAACCCCTGCGTAAACTGGCGCTTATCGCCGACGATGGCCGCGAACTGACGCCTGAAGAGATCGTGGCGAAACTCCCCTCCTGATAGTTCCCGACGGCAAAAGCACAAAATGCTCGCAAATATGGTTGCATTATAAAACCAAATAGCAGAGAGTTTATTTAGTTTCATCTTGAAACCAAATAACCCACTTTGCCCTGAGGTAACACACGATGACTACGCAAATCACCACCGCCCTGATTACGGGCGCCTCTTCCGGAATTGGTGCCGTTTATGCCGATCGCCTTGCCGCGCGCGGCGCTAACCTGGTACTGGTCGCCCGTCGCGAAGATCGCCTGAAAACCCTTGCCGCCGACCTTCGCGCGCGCTACGGCGTGGCCGTCGATATTCTGGTGGCCGATCTTACCGATGAACAGGGGATCCGCGCCGTGGAAGAGGAGCTGCGCAGCAACACAGCCATTGATACGCTCATTAACAACGCGGGCACCGCCCAGATGGCGCCGTTCCTCGCAGGCGATGTGGCGCAGCATCAGGCCATTAACACCCTGAACACCACGGCGCTGATGCGTCTGACCTACGCCATCCTGCCGCGCCTGGCGCAGAACAATCGCGGCACGCTGATCAATATCGCCTCGGTGTTAGCGCTGCACGTCCGTGCCGGTAGCGCGCTCTACAGCGCCACCAAGGCGTGGGTTCTGAGCTTTACCCGTGGGTTACAGGAAGAATTTGCCGACAGCAGCGTGCGCATTCAGGCTGTGCTGCCCGCCGCCACGGCGACGGAAATCTGGAGCCATTCGGGCGTCACGGTGAACGATTTGCCGGAAGGATCGGTGATGACCACCGACGATATGGTGGATGCATCGCTGGCGGGTCTGGATCAGGGTGAACCGATCACCATCCCGCCGATGCATGACGCTGGCCTGTGGGATCGCTACGAAGCGGCGCGTCTTGAGCTGTTCAACAGCGCACGCACCGGCATTCCGGCACCGCGCTACGCAAAACAGTAGCCTAACGCTCAAGCTGGTCGCCGTACTCGCTCATCCAGGCGGCCAGCGGGGAGAGTGCGTCCTGCAGGGTTAACCCCAGCGCGGTGATTTGATACTCCACACGCGGGGGGATCTCCGGGTAGACCGTCCGCGTCACCAGCCCGCGCTGCTCAAACAGGCGCAGCTGCTTTGTCAGCTCTTTCTGCGTGATGGGGGCAGCGGCCCGCAGCAGATCGCCAAAGCGTACGGGCGTGTTAAAAACAATCAGGCGGTAGAGAATGGGGATCGCCCATTTGCCGGAAATCAGGTTAACAAACTGCGTCATCGGGCAGGTATACGCCTCAGATTTTTTTTCGCAGCACACCTCCAGCATTTCTGCCATAGCACACCTCTTGCCTCTTTAGTATCCATTTGGTACCTGGTTTCCTTTCGATACTAACGTTTCTATAGTGCTTTCTCCAGTGACATTTCAGGAGAAGAACATGGGTCGTTTAACAGATAAATATACGCTGATTACCGGCGGCACCAGCGGCATCGGTCTTGCCACCGCGCAGGCGTTTATCGCCGAAGGCGCGCGCGTCGCCGTGACCGGACGCAACCCGGACACCCTCGCCGAAGCAGAACGTATTCTTGGCGATAAGGCCTGGGTGATCCCGACCGATGCGGGAGATATCGCCTCACAAAAAGCGCTGGCGGAAACCCTCGCCGCCCGCTGGCCACGCCTGGACGCGGTGTTTCTCAACGCCGGCGACGTAACGCACGCGCCGCTGGAAGCCTGGCAGGAGGATGCGTGGGACCGCCTGATGGGCATCAACCTGAAGGGGCCGTTCTTTTTAATTCAGGCGCTGCTGCCGCTGCTGAATAACCCGTCGTCGGTGATCCTCTGCGGCTCGGTGAGCGCGCGTATCGGCCTGCCCACCAGCAGCGTGTATGCCGCGAGCAAGGCTGCCCTGCTGTCGCTGGCGCGCACGCTGTCGGCGGAGCTGCTGCCGCGCGGGATCCGCGTCAACGGCCTGAGCCCCGGTCCGGTGGAAACTCCGGCGTTTACGAAGACGGGCTTAAGCGATGAGGCGCTTAACGCGATGATGGCGGAGATCATCGAGCTGGTGCCGCTCGGCAGAATGGGCTCGACGACGGAGCTGGCAAAAGCCGCGCTCTATCTGGCGTCCGACGAGTCGAGCTACACGGTGGGAACGGAGCTGCTGGTGGACGGCGGAATGGGGAGTTTGTAACTCAAAAGGCGCTGATGCCGGTGATGATGCCGACATACAGCGCCGCCCATGCGCAGGCGGAAAGCAGGCTGACGGCGTAGACCTTGACTGCATTCAGCCTGAGCATGCCCGCCGCCAGCGGCACGATGTAGCGCAACACCGCCAGAAAACGCGACGTAAACAGCACGATGACACCGTTCTTTTGCAACTGATGCTGTACCCGCAAGAACTTATCGGCATGCTTTGAGGTGAAACGCGTGACCAGCCGGGTGTGCCCCATCAGCTGGCCGATATGGTAATTCAGCACCGAACCCGCCGTTGCCCCCAAAACTATGGCCAGCCACGCCAGTGCAGGATGCATGCTCGTCTGGCTAACGGTAATGCCCGCCAGCAGCATCACCGAGGCGGGCGGCAGCACGGAGGAGATCAGCACCGTCGATTTACTCAGCGCCATCACAAATAACAGCGCGAAAAGATGTGCCGGATACAGCGCAAAATGATTCAGCAGATTATCAAACCACGCCATTACCCTCTCCTTCGTTGATTATTTAATCCTCCATTAGAAATGAATTAACCTAAATAAACCCTCAACATTTTATTAATAAAAATCGTCTAAACCGTTCTTAAACATTATTTAATTTTCTGAGCGGTAAATTTAAATAAGCGTATTATTCCTCTCGTTTTACAACGATCTCGTTATGGCGAGGCTCCTGTACAAATACACGTTATCGCTCTGGTAGGTTCGAGAGAACCGACACAGGGTAAAACAGGCACTGTCGAATCAAGGCTTTGTCAGTATAACTTCCCTCGCGGGATACGGTGTACAGTGCTGAACCCAGGACGTGGGGATCTCCTCTTCGACATGCCCTGTCTTGCTCGCCCCTGAGAGATGTTATTATTCAAAGGGAATTCACTATGTCTTACGCTATTCACAACCAGAATCTGGCATTCAATGACAGCGCCATTGCGCAATATATGAATACCGATTTTATTGTCCTCGATATTTCATTATGCGTGGCGCTGGCGCGCGAGCAATTCTTCGAAAAATTAAAAGACGACGATATTCCGTCTCATATTTTTATTGAAGACAATGGCCGCCTGGCGGGCATGATTGCCGTGCGTAAATTGCTGCAAACCGCCGATACGGTACAGCCGGTGAAATCGCTGATGATTTCGCAGTTTTTGCAGGTCAAACCGGAGGATGAACGTGCCGACGTTGCCGGACTGCTGGCGCACGGCGGCGCGGATGTGGTGCCCGTGGTCACCCACGGCAAGCTCGTCGGCTGCCTGACCGAGCGCGAAATCGCCCATCTGCTGGAAGATGACGTCACCGAAGACGCCCAGCTTCAGGGGGCGACGCTGCCGCTGGAGAAGCCCTATCTGGACACCAGCCCGTATAGCCTGTGGAAGAAACGTTCCGTCTGGCTGCTGCTGCTGTTTGTCGCGGAGGCCTACACCAGCTCGGTGATTCAGCATTTTGAAGAGGCGCTGGAGTCCGCCATCGCGCTGGCGTTCTTTATTCCGCTGCTGATCGGCACGGGCGGCAACAGCGGGACGCAGATCACCTCCACCCTGGTGCGCGCCATGGCGCTGGGGGAAGTCCGCCTGCGCGACGTTGGCCGCGTGCTGCGTAAAGAGATGACCACCTCGCTGATGATTGCCGCCACGCTCGGTGTCGCCGGGTGCATTCGCGCCTGGATGATGGGGATTGGGCTGGAAATTACGCTTATCGTCAGCCTGACGCTGGTGTGCATTACGCTCTGGAGTGCGATTGTGTCGTCCGTGATCCCGATGGTGCTCAAGCGCTGCGGCATTGACCCGGCGGTCGTCTCCGCGCCGTTTATCGCGACGCTTATTGACGGCACCGGGCTGATTATCTACTTCAAGATCGCGCAATATACGCTGGGGCTGGAGTAACGCGGTCCGCCAGCTGGATCACCGCTCGCGAAAACACCTCAATCGCCAGGGCGACATCTTCAGCCATCACCGATTCCGCCGGATGGTGGCTGACGCCCCCTTTGCAGCGCACAAACAGCATGCCGACCGGCCAGCGTTCCGCGATGGCAATCGCATCGTGGCCCGCACCGCTGGGCAGCGATAGCGAGCGCCCCTGTACCGATGTGACGGCCTCCCCCAGCACCTTTTGCAGGTGGATATCGCACGGCGTGGCGGCAATGCGGTAAAACTCCTCGGCGCTGAAGTCCAGACCGCGGCGCGATGCGATCGCCTGGGCATGTTCCAGCAGGTCGTTAAGCAACCGATCAAGCGGCGCATCCTGCGGACCGCGAATATCCAGCGAGAGCTGAACCTCGCCGGGGATTACGTTCACCGCCCCCGGCAGACAGCGCAGCTCGCCAACCGTCGCTACCAGGTTGCCGCCCTGCTGTCGGGTAGCGTTTTCAATGATAACCATCCACTCGGCGGCGGCGGCCAGCGCGTCCCTGCGGTGGAGCATCGGTACGGTTCCCGCGTGCCCGGCCTCGCCGGTAAAGCGGCAGTTCAGACGGCGCGCGCCGTTAATGGCTTCCACCACGCCAAGGGCGAGCGCCTCCTGCTCAAGGCATGGCCCCTGCTCAATATGCAGCTCCAGATAGGCGCTGAAATCCTCCTGACGGCGCGCGGCATGCAGCACGCGGGCAGGATCGAGCCCCACCAGGGTCATAGCCTGCGCCACGCTGATTCCGCTGGCGTCGGCTTTCTCCAGCCAGCCCTGCGGCCAGGTGCCGGTAATGCCCCGGCTGCCTAACAGCGTAATGCCGAAGCGGGTCCCCTCTTCGTCGCAAAAGCCGACAATCTCGATGGCCTGCGCCAGATGCACACCCTGCTGGTGCAGGCTGTCCACCACCTCAATGGCGGTGAGCACCCCAAGCATGCCGTCGTAGCGTCCGGCATTGCGCACGGTATCGAGATGCGAGCCGAGCAGCACCGCCTGCGCCCCTTCCTGCGCGCCCTCATAGCGTCCACAGATGTTGCCCACGCTGTCCTGCCAGACGGTCATTCCCGCCTGGCTCATCCACTGCCCCACCAGCTGGTTGGCCTGCAGATGCTGGGTGGAGAGATAGACCCGCGTCAGCGCATCCGGGGTTTCGCTGATGGCGGCCAGCGCGTCGGCGCGGGCCATCACCCGTTCTGCCGCCGGGCTCATTGCGGCGTCTCGCGGTGATAGTGGTCCCACGCGGCCTGCATGGCGGCCCCCTGCGTGGTGGAGAATTTCAGGTAGTTCAGCACCGACTCCAGCGCGCTCAGGGTGGTCATCACGCAGTCTTTGCGCGCGTTGTAGCCCATGGTGCCGATGCGCCACACTTTGCCGTGCAGCGGGCCAAACGAGGTGCCGATTTCAATCCCGAAATCCTCCAGCATCAGCTTACGCACCTGGTCGCCGTTGACGCCCTGCGGGATAACCACGCCCAGCACGTTGTTCATCTTGTGCTTCAGGTCGCCAAAGGTCTCCAGCCCCATCGCCTGAATGCCCTTCAGCAGCGCATCGCCGTGCAGCTTATGGCGCGCGATGCCGTTATCCAGCCCTTCCTGCAGGATCAGCCGCGCGCACTCGCGGGCACCAAACAGCGCGGTGGTGGCTTCGGTGTGGTGGTTCAGCCGCTCCGGCCCCCAGTAGTCCATCACCATGCCGAGATCGAAGTAGTTGGAGTAGATCATCTCCTCGTCGCCGTCGCGGTGGGCGTCGGTGCGGATGCCTTCCTCAACGCATTTGCGACGGCGGATCGCCTCTTCCATGCGCGCGCTCAGGGTGATCGGCGAGGTGCCCGACGGGCCGCCGAGGCACTTCTGCATCCCGGCCGAGACGGCGTCCAGCCCCCAGGCGTCGGTCTCCAGCGCGTTGCCGCCGAGCGACGCGGTGGCGTCGGTGTAAAACAGCACGTCGTAGCGGCGGCAGATCGCGCCCAGCTCGGCGAGCGGCTGCAGCATGGTGGTGGAGGTGTCGCCCTGCACGGTCAGCAGCAGGCGCGGACGAATACGCTTAATCGCATCCTCTACCTGGTCCGGGGTAAACACCTCGCCCCACGGCACCTCGATGGTATGCACCTCCGCGCGGCAGCGGCGGGCAATTTCGCACAGCAGATGACCAAAGCGGCCAAAGACCGGCACCAGCACCTTATCTCCCGGGCGGATGGCAGAGACCAGAATGGCTTCAATTCCCGCGCGGGAGGTGCCGTCCACCAGCATCGTCCAGCGGTTCTCGGTGCGGAACACCCCGCGATAGAGCGCCATCACCTCGTTCATGTAGTGGGTCATGGCCGGATCGTACTGGCCGATCAGCTGGCTCGACATGGCGCGCAGCACGCGCGGGTCGGCGTTGATCGGGCCCGGCCCCATCAGCAGGCGCTGGGGCGGGTTGATTTGCGGAAAGCGTGCGATATCCATTTGTCAGTCCTTATCAGTTGAGGCCGCGCACGGAGGAGATGAACTGCTTCAGTTCCGTGGTCTGCGGATTGGCGAACAGCGTTTTGCTGTCGCCCTGCTCCCAGACTTTCCCCTGGTGCATAAACACCACGCGGTCGCCCACTTCGCGGGCAAAATTCATTTCATGGGTAACCAGTATGAGCGTCATCCCCTCGGCCGCCAGCTGCTCCAGCACCTTGAGCACTTCGCCCACCAGCTCCGGGTCGAGCGCGGAGGTGATCTCGTCGCAGAGTAAAACTTTAGGCGACATCGCCAGCGCGCGGGCAATCGCCACGCGCTGCTGCTGGCCGCCGGAGAGGCTCGACGGGTAGTAATCCAGACGATCGCCTAAGCCCACTTTCTCCAGCATGCGCTGCGCCAGCTCGCGGCATTCGGCGGCGCTTTTCTTCAGCACCCGACGCGGGGCGAGCATCACGTTTTCCAGCGCCGTCATGTGTGGGAACAGGTTGAAGCTCTGAAACACCATCCCGACCGAGCGGCTGATTTCGCGCGCCTGAGAATCCCGGTCGGTAATGGTCATGCCGCCCAGCTTGATGCTGCCGTCCTGATAGCCTTCCAGGCCGTTGATGCAGCGCAGCAGCGTGCTTTTGCCCGATCCGCTGCGCCCGATAATGGAGATCACCTGGCCCATGTCGATATCCAGATCGACGCCCTTGAGCACGTGGTTATCGCCGTAGTACTTCTGCACCTGATTAATGGTGATGAGAGGCATTGAATTTCGTCTCCAGATAGCGGCTGTAGCGCGACAGCGGATAACACAGAATAAAGTAGCCGAGCGCCACCAGCGCAAAGACCTTAAACGGCTGATACGTCACGTTGGTCAGCATGGTCCCGGCCTTGGTCAGCTCAATAAAGCCGATGATCGACGCCAGCGCGGTGCCTTTGATCACCTGAACGGCAAAACCGACCGTCGGGGCGATGCCGATGCGCAGCGCCTGCGGGGCAACGACGCGAAACAGGGTCTGGCCGAAGGTCAGCCCCAGACAGCGCGACGCTTCCCACTGCCCTTTCGGCAGGGCGCGAATGCTGCCGTTCCAGATATCGAGCAGAAACGCGCTGGTGTAGAAGGTGAGCGCCAGCGAGGCGGCGGTCCAAGGCGAAACGTCGATGCCGAACAGCGCCACGCCGAAGAAGGCCAGGAACAGCTGCATCAGCAGCGGCGTGCCCTGAAACAGCTCAATATAGCCGCGGATGATGCGCCTGACCGTGCGCCCGCCCGTGAGGCGCAGCAGCAGGAGCGGCAGCGTCACCGCCGCCCCGCCGACAAACGCCACCAGCGACAGCAGCACCGTCCAGCGTCCGGCCAGCAGCAGGTTGCGAATAATGTCCCAGTCGGTAAAGGTGGTCATCATGCCTGCACCCCCAGCCATTTGCGTCCCGCCGCCATCATCAGCTGGCGCAGGGTAATCGACAGCGCTAAGTAAATCCCGGTTGTCACCAGATAAACCTCAAAGCTCAAAAACGTTCTGGACTGGATCAGGTTGGCGGCGAAGGTCAGCTCTTCATACGAGACCTGCGACACCACCGACGAGCCGAGCATCACGATGATGCACTGGCTCACCAGCGCCGGATAAATGCGCTGCAGCGCGGGCGGCAGCACCACGCGGATAAAGGTCTGCAGGCGGGTCAGCCCCAGCACGCGTCCGGCTTCCCACTGCCCTTTCGGCGTGACCTGTATGCCCGCGCGGATAATTTCGGTGCTGTAGGCGCCCAGGTTCACCACCATGGCCAGCAGCGCCGCTTCCCCCGCCGTCATCTTCAGCCCGAGATTCGGCAGGCCGAAGACGATGAAAAACAGCTGCACGACAAACGGCGTGTTGCGGATAATTTCCACGTAGCCGCCCCAGATCCGGCTGAACCAGGTTTTGCGTCCGCTGCGGATCGCCGCCCCGAAAATCCCTATCGCCAGCCCGCCGACGGTGGCCATCACCGTCAGCTGAACGGTGACCCATAGCCCCGCCAGCAGCTCCGGCCAGTGCGGCCAGAGCGCGGAGAAATGAAGTTGCTCAGTCATCGGCTCAGGCGCCAAGGTTTGCCGGCAGCGGGGCCTTCAGCCATTGCTCGGACAGGCCGTTCAGCGTGCCGTCCTTGATGCCCTGCTCAATCAGCGCATCCACCTTTGCCTTCAGGGCCGGTTCGTTTTTCTTCAGGCCAATAAAGCACGGCGAATCTTTCAGCATAAAGCTCGGCACCGGGGCTTTATCCGCGTTCTGGCGCGAAATGGCCGCCACCACGAGGTTGCCGGTTGCCACGTACTGCACCTGTCCGGAGAGGTAGGCGGAGAGCGTGGTGTTGTTATCCTCGTAGCGCTTCACGTCCGCGTCTTTCGGCGCCAGGCCGGTCAGCACCATGTCCTCCACCGCCCCGCGCGTCACGCCGATGGTTTTTCCGCTCAGCGCGGCGGCATCTTTCAGCTCGGCGCCTTTCGGACCAAACACGCCGAGGAAGAACGGCGCGTAGGCGCGGCTAAAGTCGATCACCTTCTCGCGCTCCGGGTTTTTACCGAGGCTTGAAATGACCAGATCCACCTTATCGGTTTGCAGATACGGCACGCGGTTGGCGCTGGTCACCGGCACCAGCTGCAGCTTAAGCTTCATCTGTTTGGCCAGATAGCGCGCCATGTCGATGTCATAGCCCTGCGGCTGCAGGTCGGTCCCCACCGAGCCAAACGGCGGGAAGTCCTGCGGAACGGCAATGCGGATGGTGCCGCGCTTCTCGATATCCTGAAGCTGGTCAGCCTTTGCCGGCAGCTGTGTGAAGAGACATGCGGCCCCGGCCAGTGCAATCAACAATTTTTTCATGGTGCTTCCCCGTAACGTTAACATGAAACAAAAGATTCTTTGAATGTGATTTTGCAACTAATGTGCCAACCAGGGCGAAGCGGGAAATATTCTTGTAAAGCCTGATAAAACGGGGAAGGGTCGAAAAAACGAGCGTTTTCCCGACCCGCCACATGCACCATTTTAATGCAAAGCACCAGCCTGATGCCCCATTATCGTTGTTCGAGTTCGTCCAGCTGCTGGTAGAGGGAGGCAATCTCGTGAATGCGCGGACGGCCTTTATCGAGAATCTCATGCAGGAAAGCGTTCGCCAGCAGGTTGATCAGGCTGTTGACCGAGGAGTAGCTGTCATAGGCCGAGACGCTGTCCAGCGGGGCGCAGAGCTGCCAGCTCGCCAGCGGAAACAGGCTGTGCGCCTGCGGCTCGCACATCAGCAGTACCGGAATACCGCTGCTCTGAAGCTGCTGCATCAGCGGGCGGATGATGCGCGGGCGGCGGCGAAAGGCCATCATGACCACCAGATCGTCCGGCGTTAAATCCACCAGCTCCTCGCCCAGGCTCTGCCCCGGCTGCGGCAGAACCAGCACCTGACCGCGCGCCTGCAGCAGCTGCTGACGCAGGTGCAGCGCCGCCGGATAGGCGTTACGCATGCCGATAATGACGATGCGCCGCGCCTTCACCATGCAGGCCATGGCGTCGGCAAACTGCTGCGCGTCGAGGGCATTGACCCACTGGGTCAGGTTCGCCATCTCCTGCTTATAGTGGCGCGCCAGCAGCGTATTGCCCTGCACCGCGTCGCGGTTATCGGTGAGCGGCATCCCGCTCTGGCGCAGGGTGCGCAGCTCGTCGCGCATGTCCTTATATTTCTCATAGCCCAGACGCTTAAACAGACGGCTGACCGTGGCTTTCGACACCCCGCTCAGCTGCGCCAGCTCGGCGCTGTTGTAGCTAATCAGGTCGTCAAAATGGTCGAAAATAAAGTCCGCCACCCGCTGCTCCTGCGGCGACAGCGACGGGTACTGTGCTTTCAGACGTTCATCCAGTTGTTCCATAGCGCCTCTGTAACTTTTGTTTCATCACATTGTACCTTTTATTATGCGTATTCATTATACGTGCCAGTTTACTGAAACTTTTCTTTCAGATCTGGAACAGCTTTTGCAGCACCTTGTGACTTTCAGGGTTACGAGGACGCTTTATGCAAAGTAATGTCTCCACGCACGGCATGGCCGTTGCGCCCCACCATCTTGCCAGCCAGAGCGCGCTGGCGGTACTGCGCGAAGGCGGCAGCGCGATAGAGGCGATGGTCGCTGCGGCGGCCACCGTTGCCGTGGTTTACCCGCACATGAACGGGCTGGGCGGCGATGGCTTCTGGCTTATCGTGCCGCCGGACGGCGAACCTGTCGCCATTGATGCCAGCGGCACGGCGGGATCGCGCGCAACGCTCGCCGCCTACGACGGGCTGGCGCATATTCCCCACCGCGGCCCCCGCGCGGCGCTGACCGTCGCCGGCACGGTGAGCGGCTGGGACGAGGCGCTGAAGGTCTCGCGCGAGATGACCGGCAAGGCGCTGCCGCTGGCCCGCCTGCTGGCCGACGCCATTGACTATGCGAAGAACGGCACGCCGGTCACGGCCTCGCAGGCCCATGCCACGGCCAGCAAATTCGACGAGCTGAAGGACATCCCCGGCTTCGCGGAAACCTGGCTGGTGGACGGCAAGCCGCCAGAGGTCGGGAGCCGCTTTTACCAGCCCGCCATGGCCACGACGTTGACGCGCCTGGCGGAGGACGGTCTGGACAGCTTTTACCGCGGCCCGCTGGCGGAAGTCCTGGCGCACGGCATGGAGACGCTGGGCCTGCCCGTGACGCTGGCCGATTTGCGCACGCACGTCGCCCGGCGCACCGCGCCGCTGAGGCTGCAGCATCAGCAGGGGGAGATCTTTAACCACGCCCCGCCGACGCAGGGGCTGGTCTCGCTGGCGATACTCGGCATCACCGACCGCCTGAATATGGCGGAGGCCGACGACGCCGACACCATTCACCGCATCGTTGAAGCCACCACGCTGGCCTTTGGCCTGCGCGATGCCCACATCACCGACCCGCGCGAGCTGAAAACCGATATTCAGGGTCTGCTGGATCCCGCCGCCCTGCAGGCGCTTGCCGACAGGGTTGACGACGGACGCGCCGCGCCGTGGGGCACCGGAAAAGGCCCCGGCGATACGGTGTGGATGGGAGTGATGGATAACAGCGGGCTTGCCGTGTCGTTTATCCAGAGTATCTATCACGAGTTCGGCAGCGGCGTGGTGCTGCCCGACACCGGCATCGTCTGGCAGAATCGGGGCGCATCGTTCAGCCTCGATCCCGATAGTCTTCTGGCCCTCGCGCCGGGCAAGCAGCCCTTCCATACCCTGAACCCGGCGGCGGCGCGTCTTAAGGACGGGCGCGTGATGGTCTACGGATCGATGGGCGGCGACGGCCAGCCGCAAACCCAGGCCGCGCTCTTTACCCGCTACGCGATTCAGGGCGTGCCACTGCAGGAGAGCATTTCCCGCCCGCGCTGGCTGCTGGGGCGCACCTGGGGACAAACCTCGGACACGTTAAAGCTGGAAGGACGCTTTACCGCTGAGACGGTCTCACGGCTTCAGGCGCTCGGACACGAGGTGGAAATCTTCCCTGACTTCAGCGAAGCGATGGGCCACGCGGGCGCGATTGTCCGCCACCCCAACGGGCTGTTCGAAGGGGCATTTGACCCGCGCAGCAACGGCGCGGCCGCCGGATTCTGAGGAGAAAACAATGACGACACAACAACCCGACTGGCAGGCGTATCTGGCGCAAATGGAGTCCGTGCTCGACGTGACGCTGGACGATGCCCGCCGCGCCGAGCTGCAGGTGCAGTTCAGCCGCATTGCAAGCATGGCCGCCCCGCTGATGGCGCTGCCGCTCGATGACCGTCTGGAGATCGCAGGAGTGTACAAAGCATGAGGCTACACGAGATGAGTATCAGCGCGATCCAGCATGCGCTGGGCGCGGGCGAGCTGAGCGCTCGCGAGATTGCCCGCCAGACGCTGGAGGCGATTGCGCGCGTTAACCCGCAGATCGGCGCCTGGACCGCCGTGACGGAAGCACGTATGCTCGCCGAGGCCGAGAGCATCGATACCCTCCGCCGCGAAAAGCGCCCCCTGCCGCCGCTGGCGGGCGTACCCTACGCGGTAAAAAACCTGTTCGACGTTGCCGGCCACACCACCCTTGCAGGGGCAGAGCTGTTCAGCCAGCGCCCCGCCGCGGCCGCTGACAGCTTCGCGGTGCGCCAGCTGCGCAGCGCGGGCGGGCTGCTGACCGGGATGGTGAACATGGACGCCTACGCCTACGGCTTCACGACCGAAAACAGCCACTACGGCACGACGCGTAACCCGCACGATCTGGCGCGCATTGCG
This sequence comes from Enterobacter sp. 940_PEND, assembly GCF_001059415.1. Lineage (NCBI taxonomy): Bacteria > Pseudomonadati > Pseudomonadota > Gammaproteobacteria > Enterobacterales > Enterobacteriaceae > Enterobacter > Enterobacter sp. 940_PEND. The sequence continues at coordinate 11,221 of NZ_JUMS01000149.1, read as the reverse complement.
GGCGGCTCGTCCGGCGGCTCGGCCGCCGCCGTGGCCGCCGGGCTGGTGCATTTTTCGCTCGGCACCGACACCAACGGCTCGATTCGCGTTCCGGCCTCCTTGTGCGGCATCTACGGCCTGAAGCCCACGTTTGGCCGCCTGTCACGATCCGGCAGCCATCCGTTTGTCGCGAGCCTCGATCATATCGGCCCCTTTGCCCGCCGCGTGTGCGATCTGGCGTCCGTATACGATGCGCTGCAGGGCCGGGACAGCAGCGACGCTTTTCAGGCAGAGAGCTCGCGCGAGCAGACGCGCCCCCTGCTCGACCTCGGGCTCGACGGCCTGCGCTGCGCGGTGCTCGGCGGCTACTTCACCACCTGGTGCGACGCGAATGCCAGAGACGCCGTGGCGCGGGTGGCGAAGGCGCTCGACGTGCAGGATGAGCTGCAGTTCCCGGACGCCGAACTGGCGCGTTCCGCGGCGTTTATCATCAGCGCCTCCGAAGGGGGAAATCAGTACCTGCCCGCGCTTCGCCGCGAGCCCGAGCGGTTTGAGCCGCACTCCCGGGAACGCCTGCTGGCAGGCGCAATGATCCCCTCCGCCTGGTACATTCAGGCCCAGCGGTTTCGCGCGCACGCCCGGCAGGCGTTTAAAACCCTGTTCGCGCAGGCCGACGTGCTGATCGCTCCGGCAACGCCGCGCAGCGCCACGCTCGCGGGTGAGCAGACCATGGAGATTAACGGTCAGCCGCTCCCCATTCGCGCCAGCATGGGGATGCTGACCCAGCCGATTTCGTTTCTGGGCCTACCCGTGACCACCGTTCCGCTGCGCACCGCCCAGGGTGCGCCGATTGGCCTGCAGCTGATTGCCGCGCCGTTTAACGAGCAGGCCTGCCTGCGCGTAGCGCGCGTGCTGGAAGAGAGTGGGATCGCCGACGCGCGTCCGGCGGAGGTGGCCGCATGATGAATCACGATGACATTAACCTGCCGTGGGTGGTTGCCGAGGTGACCGCCGCGTTTTACCGCTATGAAGACGCGCTGGTGAGCAACAACGTTGCGGTGCTGGACGAGCTGTTCTGGCACGACAAAAACACGGTGCGTCTGGGGGCGGGTGAAAACCTGTATGGGATTGATGAAATCCGCGCCTTTCGCGCGGCGCGCCCCGCCGCCGGGCTGCAGCGGACGCTGCGTCACACCGTGATTACCACCTTCGGGGAGGATTATGCCGTGTGCAGCACCGAGTTTACCCGCGAGGGCACGGAGCGCATTGGCCGCCAGCAGCAGACGTGGGTACGGTTTGCCTACGGGTGGCGGATCGTGGCGGCGCAGGTGAGTTTGATGGTGTAATGCTGAAAAACCCGCCCGGTGGCGCTGCGCTTACCGAGCCTGCGATGTCCCGTATGCCCTGTGGGTCCTGTAGGCCGGGTAAGGCGCAGCCGCCACCCGGCTAAACACGGCACACTTATTTCTGAAACGGATGCACCTCCCGCCAGTGGTTGGCAATCTGCTGGCGGGTACAGACCCACACCCGCTCGTGCTGCTGCACGTAATCCAGGAAACGCTGCAGCGCGCGAAAACGCCCCGGCCGCCCCAGCAGGCGGCAGTGCATGCCGATGGACATCATCTTCGGCGCGCTTTCCCCTTCTTCGTACAGCACGTCAAAACTGTCCTTCAGGTAGGTATAGAACTGCTCGGCGGTGTTAAACCCCTGCGCGGTGGCGAAGCGCATGTCGTTGGCATCCAGCGTATAGGGCACGATCAGGTGCGGTTTACGGGAGCCGTCGCCGCAGGCCACTTCCGTCCAGAAGGGCAGATCGTCGCCGTAGTAGTCGCTGTCATAGTCGAAGCCGCCGTGCTCCACCACCAGCTGGCGGGTGTTGGGGCTGTCGCGCCCGGTGTACCAGCCCGTCGGCGGCTTGCCGAAAAGGTCGGTCAACACGTGCACCGCCTTGTGAAGGTGTTCGCGCTCCTGGCTGATATCCATGCTCTGGTAGTGGATCCAGCGCCAGCCGTGGCTCACCACGTCGTAATCCGCTGCCTTGATTGCCTCGACGATCTCAGGATGACGCGCCAGCGCCATCGCCACGCCGAAGACCGTCAGCGGCAGGCCGCGCTTTTGAAATTCACCGTGGATCCGCCAGAATCCGGCGCGGCTGCCGTATTCGTAGAGGGAGTCCATCGACATGTGTTTATCCGGGTAGCTGGCCGCGCCGATAATGTCCGACAGGAACTGCTCGGATCCGGCATCGCCGTGCAGAACGTGGTTCTCCGCCCCTTCCTCATAATTGAGCACAAACTGCACGGCGATGCGCGCCTGATTCGGCCACCGCGCGTGCGGCGGGTTGCCCGCGTAGCCGCGCAGATCCCGCGGGTAATTCTGTTCAAAAAGCCCCATTGCCACCCCCAAAAATTAAAATGGATTCAGTGCCTGAAACTGTCCGCTTAACGCTTTTTTCTCCGGGAACGCCAGATCCCCGTGCTTGCTGGTCGACAGCCCCAGCGCCACCAGCGACTCCACCATCTTCACCGCCGCGCTGACGCCGTCGATGACCGGCACGCGCAGCTCGCGCGTCAGCTCCTGCGCCAGCGTCGCCATGCCGCCGCAGCCCAGCACGATGGCCCCGCAGCCGTCCTCTTTCAGCGCCTGTATACAGCTCGCACGCACTTTTTCCTGCGCCAGACCGCTGCCGTCTTCCAGCGCCAGCACCGGGAGATCGATAGCGTGCAGCGCCGCGCAGCGATCGTGAAAGCCATACTGGTGCAGCAGATGGCGGGCAATAATCAACGTGCGCGGCAGCGTGGTGACCACCGAAAAGCGCGTCGCCACCAGCGTCGCCATATGCATGGCGGCTTCCGCAATGCCTATAACCGGCCCCTGCGCCAGCTCGCGCGCCGCCAGCAGGCCCGGATCGCCAAAGCAGGCGATGACGTGACCGTCCACGCCCTGCTCTCTGCCGAGCTTAACCTGTTCGAGAACCCCCACGGCGGCGATGGCCTCATCAAAGTGGCCCTCTATAGACGGCACGCCCGCGCTCGGGCAGACCGCGAGGATCTCCGTTCCCGGCGCCGCCACCGCGCGTGCCGCCGCGCCGATGGTTTCCGTCATCGCGAGGCTGGTGTTGGGGTTAATTACTTGTATACAGACAGAGGACATTACGACTCCTTGTGGCCGGCAAACAGCCGGGCAAAATCAGGCAGACACTCGCCCGCCCGCTCGAAGCAGAGGCTGGCGACGATATGTTCAAAATGGTGCATTAAGGCATCGCTGAGCGGCTGGAGCGCCTTCTGGCGCAGCAGATCCACAAGCTGTTCGTGATCGTTGCAGCGGCACCCCTGACGCCACGGCGCGCCCCAGGTGGCAATCACCAGCGACGAGCGCTGGCTCAGGCCGGTCACCATCTCCGTCAGCACCTGGTTGCCGGAGATGGCCTGCAGCTGAATGTGGAAATTGGCGGAGTGGCGAATTGCCGCCGGGCCGTCGTACGCCTCGTGCGCCTGCTGCTCCTGGCGAATAATGGCTTCCAGGGCGGCAAGGTGCGGCGGCTGGCAGCGGGCCAGCACGTCCGGCAGGTTAGCGACCTCCAGCAGGGCGCGGGTGCGGAAGATGTGCTGCGCCTCTTCCACCGTCGGGCTGGCAACGTGTGCACCACGCTTGGGCGTTAAGGTGACCATTTGCACAGCGGCGAGTCGTTGAAGCACCTTGCGGATGCCCGTGCGGCTTACGCCAAACACCTCGGCCAGCGCCTCTTCCGGCAGTTTGCTCCCCGGCAGCAGCTGATGTTCGACAATCGCGGTCATCAGCGCCTGAAAGATCGATTCATCTTTGTCATGCAGGTCTGCCGCGGTCTGCAGGGCATTTATGTTGTTCATTCACCACTCCGTCTTTTACTCTTCGTTATCGAATCGTATACATAAAAATAAAATATTGCATACAAGATTTATTATTTTGGCCTGGATCCTGCAACACCGTCTGCACTCCCGCTTAACGGGTTTTCATTCACAGGAGCAGGTTTCATGCCAAACAGTCAAAACGCGCAGCAGGGTACGGCCGCTGATTCCGGTGCGGTTTACAGCCCACGTCTTTGCAATGAGGATCTGGCACCGACGCGTGACCAGAACTGGAGCTGGTACAACATCTTTTCGTTCTGGATGTCGGATGTTCACAGCATGGGGGGTTATGTTGTCGCCGCGAGCTTCTTTACGCTCGGGCTGGCAAGCTGGCAGGTGCTGCTTTGCCTGCTGGTGGGGATTTGCATCGTGCAGCTGTGCGCCAACCTGGTGGCCAAACCGAGCCAGATGGCGGGCGTGCCCTATGCGGTGATCAGCCGTCAGGCGTTTGGCGTCTTCGGGGCGAATATCCCGGCGGTGATCCGCGGGCTGATCGCCTTTGCGTGGTACGGCATTCAGACCTATCTGGCCGCCAATGCCCTGATGCTGGTGGCGCTGAAGTTCTGGCCGTCGCTCTCTTCGCTCACCACCGGCGCGTTCCTTGGCCTGTCGCATCTGGGCTGGATCTGCTTTGCTATCATGTGGGTCCTGCAGGCGATGGTCTTCTGGCACGGCATGAACGCCATCAAGCGCTTTATTGATATCGCCGGCCCGGCGGTCTACGTGGTGATGCTGGCCCTCGCCGGATGGATTGTATACAAGACCGGTTTTGACGGCATTTCCTTCACCCTCGCCAGCAAATCCCTGAGCGCGGGCGAGCAGACCTGGCAGATGATCACCGCGACCGCGCTGGTGGTGTCTTACTTCTCCGGCCCGCTGCTCAACTTCGGCGACTTCTCCCGCTACGGCAAAAGCATGGGCGAGATACGCCGCGGCAACCGCTGGGGGCTACCGTTTAACTTCCTGCTGTTCTCCATCGTCACCGTAGTCATTGTCTCCGGCACCCAGTCGCTGTTTGGCCGCATGATCACCGACCCGATCGAAACCGTCAGCCGCGTGGGCAACGATCTGGCCGTGGCGATTGGCCTGCTGACGATGATCACCGCTACCATCGGGATCAACATCGTCGCGAACTTCGTCTCCCCGGCGTTTGATTTCTCTAACTGCTCGCCGCAGAAGATCAGCTTCCGCACCGGGGGCATGATTGCCGCCGTCGGCTCGATCCTGCTTACCCCGTGGAACCTGTTCAACTCGCCGGAGCTTATCCACTACACCCTGGACGTGCTCGGGGCGTTCATCGGCCCGCTGTTCGGCATTCTGATTGCCGACTTCTACCTGATTAAGCGCGGCAAGGTGTCGGTTGACGATCTGTTCGACGACACGCCAAAGGGTAAATACTGGTACCGCAACGGCTTTAACCCGAAAGCTATTGGCGCGCTGATCCCATCCGTTGCCGTGGGCCTGGTGATTAGCTTCATCCCGGCCCTGCATGAGGTGGCAAACTTCAGCTGGTTTATCGGCGTCTTCCTCGGCGGCGTGACCTACCGCTGGCTGGCGCGGGAAGACCGCGAGACGGCGGGCGCGACGTCGTTCAGCTCCCGCGTGGCGACGCAAAAAGAGTAACCCCCTCCTCCGGCCGCAGCGTATCTGCGGCCCGTTCATTCTGGCACCGTTCTTGCTGCGCCTTATCACCCCGCTACGCAAACACTAAGGCAGGAACCATGATGGATTACCAGACAGCGATCCGCGGCGCATTTTTTGATATTGCCCAGGTCTGCGACAGCGCAGACGCGATTGCCCAACACGCGCGCTACCTTGAGGACGGGCTGCTGTTTATACAGAGCGGGAAAATTCTGGCGCACATGCCGTGGCAGGAGGGCGAGCAGTATCTTGACCCCCACAAGGGCTACACCGACCTGCGCGGCAGGCTGCTGTTGCCCGGTTTTGTCGACACCCACGTCCATTATCCGCAAACGGAGATGATCGGCGCCTTTGGCGAACAGCTGCTGGAGTGGCTGACCACCTACACCTTCCCGGTGGAGAGCCAGTTTTCCGATGAAGCCTACGCGAAAGAGATCGCCGAATTTTTCATTCAGCAGCTGGTGAGCAACGGCACCACCACCGCGCTGGTGTTTTGCACGCTGCATCCGGAATCGGTCGAGGCGCTGTTTACCCAAGCCCTGCGACTGAACATGCGCCTTATCGCCGGAAAGGTGATGATGGACAGACACACGCCGGACTACCTGAGCGAAGACGCGAAGCAGAGCTACCGGCAGACGCGGGCGCTGATCCAGCGCTGGCACCACCGGGGACGCTTGGGGTATGCCATTACCCCGCGTTTTGCACCGACGTCTTCACCCGAGCTGCTCGCCGCGGTCAGCCTGCTCAGAGAGGAGTTCCCGGATACCTGGATGCAGACCCACCTGAGCGAAAACCCCAACGAAGTAGCCTGGGTGAGCGACCTCTGGCCGGAGCACGAGCGCTATCTGGACGTATATCACCACTACGGGCTGACCGGCGAGCGCAGCGTGTTTGCCCACGCGATTCACCTTCACCACAGCGAGTGGCAGTGCCTGCACGACACCGGCTCGGCGGTGGCGTTTTGCCCCACCTCTAACCTGTTTCTCGGCAGCGGGCTGTTTCGCCTGCCCGCCTGCTGGCAGCACAGGGTGCGCATGGGCATCGGCACAGACGTCGGGGCGGGTACCACCTTCAGCATGCTGCGCACCCTGGGGGAGGCCTACAAGGTCGGCCAGCTTCAGAGCTACCGCCTGCGCGCCAGCGAGGCGTTTTATCACGCCACGCTGGGCGGCGCGCACGCTCTCAGGCTCGAAGATAAGATTGGCAACTTCGCGCCCGGGAAAGAGGCGGATTTCGTGGTGATTGACCCCGACGTGACGCCGCTGCAGCGCCTGCGCAATCGCCGCTGCCAGGATATCTACGAGCAGCTTTTTGTGCTGATGACCCTCGGCGACGAGCGCAACATCAGCGAGACCTGGGTCAACGGCGAGCGGGTGTGGTCAACTGCCCCGGTAGGTTGACCACCCGCCGGGCGCAATCACAAACGGCAGGTGGAAATGTTCGTCTGCCGTTTCTCCCGTCACAAAATCAATTTGCGCGCAGGGCCAGATCGTGTCGCGACCGGTTTCGCTAAACCACGCGCCGATCTCCGCCACCAGCCGATAGCGGCCCGCGGGCAGGAAAGGGACAAATTCGGTGATACGACCATTAGCGTTGGTCACGCCCGTCGCCATGATTTCGCCCTCCCGTTCGAGATGGACCGTCACGCCCTCTGCGGGTTTGCCCGTCGAGATATCCAGAATATGGGTGCTGAGTGTGCTCATTCGCTAATGACTCCTTCCAGCCGTAGCAGCGTAATTTCCCGCAGCTGTTCCAGCGCGGCACGGACTTCCTGGGCGTCGCTGTTCTCCAGCCGCGCGTGCAGCGCCTGTAAAATCTCCTCGCCGCTGCGGCCCTTCGCGCGGATCAGAAAGACGCGTCCGAAGAGGGCCTCGTAGCGGGCATTTCCCTCACGCAGCGCCCGGGCAAGGTCAGCATCGCGATCGTTCACCTCGCCCTGCTCCTGGCGCGACAGCGCCGCCTCCGCCTGTGAACCTGCGGGCTTTTCCCCGATGCGCGGATGGGCGTTCAGGGCCTGCGCCAGCGCCGCTTCATCCCAGTTTTGCGTCAGCGCGTTTGCCGTACTAAACAATTCGTCCCGGCTGGCGTAGGGTCGCCTCAGAGCCAGCGCATCGGCCCACTCGGGGAGCGCCACGCAGGGATGAATCAGCGCTAACGCCTTTTCGTGGGGAAGATGATTGAAGTCGTGCAGTGCGATCATAGTGTCTCCTTTATTGTCTTCCTCCGGGTTATTGCACAAACCACGCCACTCTAAACGCGGGCGTGAAACAGTCGATTCCGTATAGCTCAACTGGAAATTTTTGATTCAAAAAAAGGCACGTTCACCGCGTTTGCGCACCTTATCAGTGCAAACGTCCCCCTCACAACGCCGTTTTCGCCACTCTGCAGCCTGGTACGCAAATTGCTGAATGTCTTTACACCCTGCAAAAGGAGAGAAGCATGAGAGCAATCGTCATTGGTGCGGGTATTGGCGGCCTGAGCGCCGCCGTCGCGCTGAAGAAAGCGGGTATCGACTGTACCGTGTTTGAAGCCGTCAAAGAGATCAGGCCCGTCGGGGCGGCCATCTCCATCTGGCCTAACGGCGTGAAATGCATGCAGCACCTCGGCATGGGCGACATCATCGAGACGTACGGCGGGCCGATGCGTTTTATGGCCTACAAGGATTACCGGCGCGGCGACACCCTGACCCGCTTCAGCCTTGCCCCGCTGGTTGAGCGTACCGGCGGGCGTCCCTGCCCCGTCTCGCGCGCCGAGCTTCAGCGCGAAATGCTGGACTTCTGGGGGCGCGACAAGGTGCAGTTCGGCAAGCGCGTGGAGCGCGTCCATGAAGACGACGCGGGCGTGAACGTGACCTTCACCGACGGCACCACGGCAGCCGGCGATTTTCTGATTGCCGCTGACGGCAGCCACTCGGCGGTTCGCCCTTACGTGCTGGGGTATACCCCGGAGCGCCGCTACGCCGGGTACGTGAACTGGAACGGGCTGGTGAAGATTGACGAAGAAATCGCCCCGGCGCACCAGTGGACCACCTTCGTTGGCGAAGGCAAACGCGTGTCGCTGATGCCCGTCTCCGGCGGACGCTTCTACTTCTTTTTTGACGTGCCGCTGCCCGCGGGCCTGGCGGAGGATCGCACCACCCTGCGCGCCGATCTCACGGGCTACTTCCGCGGATGGGCGCCGCCGGTGCAGAAGCTTATCGCGGCGCTGGATCCTGAAACGACCAACCGCATTGAAATCCACGACATTGAGCCGTTCGACAGCCTGGTGCGCGGCAACGTCGCGCTGCTCGGCGATGCCGGACACAGCACCACGCCGGATATCGGTCAGGGCGGCTGTGCGGCGATGGAAGACGCCGTGGTGCTGGGAGAATGCCTGCGAGAAAACCACAACATCACGCTGGCGCTGCGGCAGTACGAGGCGCTGCGCTGCGACCGGGTGCGCGACCTGGTCCTGAAGGCCCGTAAGCGCTGCGACGTCACCCACGGGAAAGACATGGCGTTGACGCAGGCCTGGTATCAGGAGCTCAAAGAAGAGACCGGCGAGCGCATCATCAACGGTCTGTGCGAGACCATTCAGGGCGGCCCGTTAGGCTGAACGTAAGAGGGATAACGATGAAAAGAGAACCGACTCCACCCGCCCACTGCACGTTTGAGCCAGAGGACTGGCTGCGCCTCGCGAAATGCTGGCATCCGGTCGCGCGCGCCTGCGACGTTGGCCCGGCACCGGTTAAGGCGACCCTGCTGGATGAACAGCTGGTGATTTACCGGATTAACGACCAGGTCGTGGTCGCCCGTGACGTCTGCCCGCACCGCGGCGTGCCGCTGACGCTCGGCTTTCACGATGAGCATGGGATTATCTGCCCCTACCACGGCCTCCGCTTTGGGGAAGACGGGCGCTGCAACCGTATTCCGTCCAGCCCCGACCAGCCCGTTCCGGCGAAGCTGAACCTGATAAACTACGCCGTGGAAGAGCGCTTCGGCCTGATCTGGACCTGCCTGGCGTTTGACCCGGACAATCCTGTACCGCTGCCCACCATGCCGCACTGGGATGACGACGGATTTCAGCAGATCAACTGCCCGGCGTTTGAGGTGAACGGCTTTGCCGGACGTCAGGTGGAGGGGTTTCTGGACGTGGCACACTTTGCCTGGATCCACACCGATACCTTTGCCGATCCCAGTAATCAGCTGGTTCCCACCTATCAGCCGCAGGAGACGCCGTTCGGTTTTGTTGCCGATTACTGGAGCTCCGTGAGCAACTATCCCGCCAGTTCACCCGTGCAGGCGCCAGAAGGATTCCAGTGGCTGCGCCATTTTGAAATGCATCTGCCGTTTACCGCCATCCTGACGATTCATTTTCCGGGAGAATCGAGACTGGTCATTATGAACGCCGCATCGCCCGTCTCGTCACGTGTAACCCGCATGTTCGCGCCGATCGCGCGTAACTTTGACCTGCATATCCCGGTGGAAGATGTACATGCCTTTAACCTGCGGATTTTTGAAGAGGATCGCCTGATGGTCGAAACCCAGCGCCCGGAAAGTCTGCCGCTGGATCTGACCCTGGAAGCCCATATTCCCGCCGATAAAAGCTCAATTGCCTACCGTCGGGGGCTGAAGAAGATGGGCTTTGGCGAATTTTTCCTCGTATGACGGAGGCCGATATGCTGAGCGTAATTGTTGACGGGCTGTGGCGCGAGGGCGACAAAAGCCTCGCCGTCAGGCTGGTAGCTGAAGACGGTAACGCGCTGCCGGCGTGGCAGCCCGGCGCGCACATTGATGTACACCTGCCCTGCGGCGCGGTGCGCCAGTATTCCCTGACCGGGGCATGCGGAGACGAGAGCTATCTTATCTGCGTGGGACGGGAAACCGCCTCGCGCGGCGGATCGCGCTACGTTCACGAGACGCTGCGACCCGGGCAGAAATTAACGATTTCTGCTCCGCGCAATCTGTTTCCGCTGCATCAGGCTGATCGGGTGTTGCTACTGGCGGCAGGCATTGGCATTACGCCGCTGTATGCAATGGCCCTGCAGCTGAAGGCGGCCGGAACGCCGTTTACGCTGCACTATTACGTCAAACGCCGCGAAAGCGCGGCGTTTGCGCGCGAACTCTCCCGGTTCGGTGAGTGCCAGATTCATACCGCCAGCCCGCGCACGGCGCTGGCAGAACATCTTCCGGTGGCTGAGTCGGGGCTTCACGCCTGGATCTGCGGTCCGGCAGGGTTTATGGAAAAAGTGCGAGACGTGGCGACGGCCAGGGGATGGGATGATGGCCATCTTCACAGCGAGGCGTTTCAGCCCGCGGCCCCTGCCGCACGCGGTGACGCAGGCGAGATCTTTACGGTCAAACTCGCCTCGACCGGGGAGCGCTGGCCGGTGCCCGCGGATAAGACCATCGCTCAGGTATTACAGGAAAATGGCGTGGACGTGCCGCTTTCATGCGAAATGGGGATCTGCGGGGCGTGCCTGACGCCGGTGATTGACGGCGTGGCGGATCACCGGGATAGCGTGCAGTCGGAGGCGGAAAAAAGCGCAACGGACCAGCAGGTGGCGCTGTGCTGCTCGCGGAGCCATTCCGGGGAGCTGGTGATTGGGCTGTAAAACGAAAAAACCCTGCGATATTGCTATCGCAGGGTTTCGAATTTGGCGGAAGCGTAGAGATTCGAACTCTAGAACCCTTTCGGGTCGCCGGTTTTCAAGACCGGTGCCTTCAACCGCTCGG
>NZ_JUMS01000148.1:0-48078 GCF_001059415.1 Enterobacter sp. 940_PEND | reverse complement strand
CCTCAAAAACACCATCATACACTAAATCAGTAAGTTGGCAGCATCACCGAACCTGGAACCCCAGTCGACTCGACTCTGGGTTACACATTCCAAAACGATTTTCTGGCGCTGACGCAGGCCTTTTCTTTACCTGAAATAGATTACACCGATATTTCCCAGCGGGAACAGTTGGCCGCGGCTATTAAACGCTGGCCGTTATTAGCTGAATTCGCCCATCAACAATAAGGGAGCCATTGATGGCCATACTCGGATTACAGGGTGTCCGTGGCGGTGTGGGTACCACATCAGTTACCGCGGCGCTGGCGTGGTCATTACAGCTTTTAGGTGAATCGGTGCTGGTTATTGACGCCTGCGCCGATAATTTGTTGCGTATGTCGTTTAACGTCGACTTTTCTCGTGAAGAGGGCTGGGCCCGGGCACTGCTTGATGATAAAGACTGGCAGGATGCAGGGATGCGCTATACCTCCCAGCTCGATCTGCTGCCGTTTGGGCAACTGACCACCACGGAACGCGAGAATGAAGCCGCGTATCAGCGCCTGTTTTCGCAATTCACGCTGGCGCTGCAAGCCCTGAAAGAAAAGGGACACTACAAGTGGATCCTGCTGGATCTTCCGCACGGCGCCGGCACGCTGACCCGACAGCTTATCGCCCAGTGCGATCATATACTTTCCATCGTCAACGTTGATGCGAACTGCCATATCCGCCTGCATCAGCAGGGGCTGCCTCAGAACGCTCATCTTCTGATTAACGATTTGCGCATTGGCAGCCAGATCCAGGACGATCTGTATCAGGTCTGGCTGCAAAGCCAGCGCCGTCTGCTTCCCATTGTTATCCATCGTGATGAGGGGATGGCGGAATGCCTTGCGTCTAAGCAACCGCTCGGCGAATACCGCAGCGATTCACTGGCGGCAGAAGAGATCCTGACGCTGGCTAACTGGTGTCTGCTGAACTTCGCCAACAGGGCGGAGCATGCAGGGAGTTCTGTATGAGTCGTCTCGCCAGCTGGTTACTCATCCCACCGGTCAGTTCGCGTTTGAGCGAACATTACCGGCATTTCCGCCGGCACGGTGCTTCGGCATTTAGCGCCGCGCTCGGCTGTTTCTGGATGATTCTGGCCTGGATGTTTATTCCACTCGAACACCCGCGCTGGCAGCGCATACGTGCCCGGCACGGTGAGCTATATCCGCACATTAATCCCAACCGGCCGCGTCCTTTGGATCCGGCGCGCTATCTCATTCAGGCCATCTGGCTGGTGGTCACGTCATCCCGCTCAGAGAAAATAACGCCGCACTGGCGCAGCTTCTCCCGCGTCCAGCAGTTACGTGAGCGCTACCACCAGTGGCTGGACAGACTGCCCAACAGCGTAAGTGATAAGACCAGCCATCTGGATAACCATAAAGAGCTCGGGCATCTTCATCCGGGCCTGCGGCGTTTTATCCTCGGCGTGATCGTCGTGTTCTCGCTTATTCTGGCGCTGGTCTGTATTACGCAGCCTTTCAACCCTCTGGCGCAGTTCACCTTCCTGATCCTGCTGTGGGGCGTGGCGCTGCTGGTCCGCCGTATTCCGGGCCGCTTCTCGGCGCTGATGCTGATTGTGTTGTCGTTGACCGTCTCCTGTCGCTACATCTGGTGGCGTTATACCTCAACCCTGAACTGGGACGACCCGGTCAGCCTGGTATGCGGCCTGGTGCTGCTGTTTGCCGAAACCTACGCCTGGATCGTGCTGGTGCTGGGCTATTTCCAGGTCATTTGGCCGCTCAACCGCCAGCCGGTTCCGCTGCCAAAAGACACCGCGCAGTGGCCGTCTGTTGATCTCTTTGTACCAACCTACAACGAAGATCTGAGCGTGGTGAAAAACACCATTTATGCCGCGCTGGGCATCGACTGGCCGAAAGACAAGCTCAAGGTCTGGATCCTGGATGACGGCAACCGTCCGGCGTTCCGCCAGTTCGCAGAGGAGGTTGGCGTCGAGTACATCGCCCGTCCGACTCACGAGCATGCGAAAGCCGGGAACATCAACAACGCGTTGAAGTATGCCACAGGAGAGTTTGTCTCGATCTTTGACTGTGACCACGTGCCGACGCGCTCGTTCCTGCAGATGACCATGGGCTGGTTCCTGAAGGAGAAAGAGCTGGCGATGATGCAGACGCCGCACCACTTCTTCTCGCCGGATCCGTTTGAACGTAACCTGGGCCGCTTCCGCAAAACCCCGAACGAAGGCACCCTGTTCTATGGACTGGTACAGGACGGGAACGACATGTGGGATGCCACCTTCTTCTGCGGCTCGTGTGCGGTTATCCGCCGTAAGCCGCTGGATGAAATTGGCGGTATCGCCGTCGAAACGGTCACGGAAGATGCGCACACCTCTCTGCGCCTGCACCGTCGTGGCTATACCTCGGCGTATATGCGTATTCCGCAGGCCGCCGGTCTGGCAACGGAGTCACTGTCGGCGCACATTGGTCAGCGTATTCGCTGGGCGCGCGGCATGGTGCAGATTTTCCGTCTCGATAACCCACTGATTGGGAAAGGGCTCAAGCTGGCGCAACGTCTCTGCTACGTCAACGCCATGTTCCACTTCTTATCCGGTATCCCGCGGCTGATCTTCCTGACCGCGCCGCTGGCGTTCCTGCTCCTTCACGCTTATATCATCTACGCCCCGGCGCTGATGATTGCGCTGTTTGTTCTGCCGCACATGATCCACGCGAGCCTGACGAACTCGAAGATACAGGGTAAATACCGCCATTCCTTCTGGAGTGAAATCTACGAAACGGTGCTGGCCTGGTATATCGCGCCGCCGACGATGGTGGCGCTGATTAACCCGCACAAAGGGAAATTTAACGTCACCGCCAAGGGCGGCCTGGTGGAAGAGGAGTACGTCGACTGGGTGATCTCCCGTCCGTATATCTTCCTGGTATTGCTGAATATCGTTGGCGTCATCGCCGGTATCTGGCGTTACTTCTACGGCCCGGAAAACGAAATCCTGACCGTCTTTGTGAGTATGGCCTGGGTCTTCTACAACCTGATTATCCTCGGCGGCGCGGTAGCGGTGTCGGTGGAGAGTAAGCAGGTCCGTCGTGCGCATCGCGTTGAAATCTGCATGCCTGCGGCGATCGCCCGTGAAGATGGCCATCTCTTCTCCTGTACCGTGCACGACTTCTCTGACGGTGGTCTGGGGATCAAAATCAACGGCCAGGCGAAGGTGCTGGAAGGCCAGAAAGTTAACCTGCTGCTTAAGCGCGGCCAGCAGGAGTATGTCTTCCCGACGCAGGTTGTGCGCGTGGCGGGCAATGAAGTCGGTTTGCAGCTGATGCCGTTGACCAAAAAGCAACATATCGATTTTGTGCAGTGTACGTTTGCCCGCGCGGATACGTGGGCTCTCTGGCAGGACAGCTTCCCGGAAGATAAACCTCTGGAAAGCCTGCTGGATATTCTGAAGCTGGGGTTCCGTGGCTATCGTCACCTTGCAGAATTCGCCCCGTCGTCGGTGAAATTAATTTTCCGGTCACTTACTTCGCTGGTTTCCTGGGTCGTGTCGTTCATTCCTCGTCGTCCTGAGCGGGATGAGGGGAAGCAGGCGGACCCGGTTATGGCTCAACAATGATGATAACGCGATGAAAACAAAACTTTCCTGGTTATGTGCAGTGGCAATGGGGATGAATGTCCTCCCCGCAACAATGGCTAACGCAGCTCCTGGTAACGCAGCGGCAACGCCTGCGCCAACGGTACCTGTCGTCGCGCAGGCAACCGATCCGGTTGTCACCGCGGCACCTGGTCAAACAGAAAATATCGTGCCGAACCAGCCAACGGAGGGGAACACCCTGCCGGCAGACGGCCAGGTCATCGGGCAGGTGATGCCGGGCGTCCGGGGGGCGAATGCGCCCGTCGTTGCGGACAATGCGCCGTCGCGGGACGTGAAGCTGACCTTCGCGCAAATTGCACCGCCTCCGGGCAGTATGGTGCTGCGCGGCATCAACCCTAACGGCGGCATTGAGTTTGGCATGCGCAGCGATGAGGTCGTCTCTAATGCGGTGCTGAACCTGGAATACACGCCGTCGCCGTCCCTGCTGCCGACGCAGTCTCAGCTGAAGGTTTACCTGAATGATGAGCTGATGGACGTACTGCCGGTCACCAAAGAGCAGCTGGGCAAGAAAACCCAGGCGCAGGTGCCGATTAACCCGCTGTTCATCACCGACTTTAACCGTATCCGTCTGGAATTTGTCGGCCACTACCGCGATGTCTGCGAAAACCCGGCCAGCAACACGCTGTGGATGGACGTCGGGCGTAACTCCTCGCTGCAGATGACCTACCAGTCGCTGGCGCTGAAAAACGATCTCTCGGCATTCCCGGTTCCGTTCTTCGATCCGCGTGATAACCGTCCGCTCACGCTGCCGATGGTGTTTGCATCATCCCCGGACGTGACCGAGCAGCTGGCGGCCACCATTGTGGCGTCCTGGTTTGGTTCACGTGCTGGCTGGCGTGGACAGAGCTTCCCGGCGATGTATGACAAACTGCCGGACAGAAATGCCATTGTGTTTGCGACCAACGCGAAACGCCCGGCCTTCCTGCGCGATCATCCGGACGTCAAAGCGCCGACCGTTGAGATGATAAGCCACCCGGAAAACCCGTACGTGAAGCTGCTGGTGGTCTTTGGCCGCGACGATAAAGATCTGGTGCAGGCCGCAAAAGCCATTGCCCAGGGCAACGTCCTGTTCCGCGGCAACAGCGTGGTGGTGGATGAGGTGAAACCGCTGCTGGCGCGTAAACCTTATGATGCGCCAAACTGGGTGCGTACCGACCGTGCGGTAACCTTTGGCGAGCTGAAAACCTATGAAGAACAGCTGCAGGCGACGGGGCTTGAGCCAGCGCCGATTAGCCTGTCACTGAATCTGCCGCCGGATCTGTATCTGCTGCGCACCAACGGCATTGATATCAATCTGAACTACCGCTATACCGCGCCAGCGACCAAAGACAGCTCGCGCATGGATATCAGCCTGAACAACCAGTTCCTGCAATCGTTCAGCCTGCAAAGCACGCAGGATACTAACCGCCTGATGCTTCGCCTGCCGGTGTTGCAGGGGCTGCTGGACGGTAAAACGGATGTCTCCATCCCGGCACTGAAGCTCGGCGCGATAAACCAGCTACGCTTTGACTTCCAGTACATGAACCCGATGCCTGGCGGTTCTGCGGAAAACTGCATCACCTTCCAGCCCGTACAGAACCACGTTGTGATTGGCGATGAGTCGACCATCGACTTCTCGAAGTACTATCACTTCCTGGCGATGCCGGATCTGCGCGCTTTTGCTAACGCGGGCTTCCCGTTCAGCCGCATGGCCGATCTTTCTGAGTCCATCGTAGTAATGCCAAAAGCGCCAACTGAAGGGCAGGTAACGACCCTGCTGGATACCATGGCGACCGTTGGAGGACAGACGGGATTACCGGCGATTAACGTCACGTTGACGGACGATGGCAGCCAGATTCAGAACAAAGACGCGGACATCATGGTGATCGGTACCATTCCGGACAAGCTGAAGGATGACAAACGTATCGATCTGCTGGTGAAAGCGGCCCAGTCCTGGGTTAACACGCCGCTGCGCCAGACCGAGTTCCCGAGCATTATGCCGGATGTGAATGACCGGCAGGCCAGCGCGCAGACGACCGTAACGTCTCAGGGGGCAATGGCCGCGGTGGTGGGCTTCCAGTCACCTTACAACGAACAGCGTAGCGTGGTGGCTCTCCTGGCGGATAGCCCGCGCGGGTATGAACTGCTCAATACGGCCATGAACGACAGCGGTAAACGTGCCGCGATGTTTGGTTCCGTTTCGGTGATCCGTGAGTCCGGCGTCAATAGCCTGCGCGTGGGCGACGTGTACTACGTGGGCCATCTTCCGTGGTTCGAACGCCTGTGGTATGCGCTGGCTAACCATCCGGTTCTGCTCGCCATCCTGGCGGCGGTCAGCGTGGTCTTGCTGGCATGGGTGCTGTGGCGTCTGCTGCGAATCATCAGCCGTCGTCGTCTGAACCCGGATGAGTAAGATGTGATGAAAGCCTTTCGCTGGTGTGTATTAGCAGCGGTGATGCTGGCGGTGCTTCCTCTTCGCGCCGCCTGTACCTGGCCTGCCTGGGAGCAGTTTAAAAAGGACTACATCAGTGAGGGCGGGCGTGTCGTTGATCCCAGCGACACGCGCAAAATTACGACCTCGGAAGGGCAAAGCTACGCCTTGTTCTTTGCCCTTGCGGCGAACGATCGCAGCGCGTTTGACCAGCTGCTGACCTGGACGCGCGATAATCTTGCCAGCGGCAATCTCAACGACAACCTGCCCGCCTGGCTATGGGGCCAGAAAGATAAAGAGACGTGGGCGGTGATTGATACCAACTCCGCCTCTGACGCCGATGTCTGGATCGCCTGGTCTCTGCTCGAAGCGGGCCGGTTGTGGAAACATCCGGACTATACCCGCACGGGTAAGGCGCTGCTGAAACGCATTGTCAGTGAGGAAGTGGTGAAAGTGCCGGGGCTCGGCGCAATGCTGCTTCCCGGTAAAGTCGGTTTTGCCGATGAAAACGTCTGGCGTTTTAACCCCAGCTATCTTCCTCCGCAGCTAGCGAGTTATTTCACGCGCTTTGGTCCCCCGTGGACCCAGCTTCGTGAAACCAATCAGCGTCTGCTGCTGGAGAGCGCGCCGAAAGGTTTTTCGCCGGACTGGGTTCAGTATCAGAAAAACAAAGGCTGGCGGTTACAGCAGGATAAATCGCTGGTGGGCGGCTACGACGCCATCCGCGTTTATCTCTGGGTGGGAATGATGAGTGATAAAGATCCTCAGAAAGCCCGGCTGCTGACGCGCTTCCAGCCGATGGCGGCAAAGACAATGAAACGGGGTGTGCCGCCGGAGAAAGTGGATGTGGCGACGGGTAAACGCACCGGGAATGGTCCGGTCGGGTTCTCTGCCGCCATGCTGCCGTTTTTACAACAACGTGATGCCCAGGCGGTTCAGCGCCAGCGCGTTGCAGACCATTTTCCCGATAATAATGCCTATTACAGCTACGTGCTGACTCTCTTTGGGCAAGGATGGGATCAGCATCGTTTTCGCTTCACCGCAAAAGGTGAATTAATACCGGATTGGGGCCAGGAATGCGCAAGTTCACAGTAAATCTACTCACTTTATCGCTTGGCCTGGCACTGATGCCGATGGCTGAGGCCGCCAACTCTCCGCAGCAGAAACAGCTGCTGGAACAGGTTCGGCTGGGCGAATCGACACAGCGTGAGGATTTGGTTCGTCAGTCACTTTATCGTCTGGAGCTGATTGACCCGAACAACCCTGACGTCATTGCCGCACGCTTTCGCTACCTGCTGCGCCAGGGCGATAACGCCGGTGCGCAAAAAGAGCTGGATCGTCTGAAAGGGATCGCGCCGGGCTCAAGTGCATACCAGTCATCACGCAACACGATGCTGCTGTCCACCCCGGATGGCCGCCAGCAGCTCCAGCAGGCGCGTTTGCTCGCCACAACGGGACACACGCAGGAGGCGATTGCAGCCTATGACAAGCTGTTTGACGGCAACCCGCCGGGCGGCGACGTGGCGACGGAATACTGGAATGTGGTCGCGAAAGATCCTGCTCGCCGGAATGCGGCCATTAACCAGCTCAAGAAAATCAACACCAGCAGCCCCGGAAATACGCAGCTGCAGGCGACGCTGTCCCAGCTTTTGTTCCAGAGCGGACGCCGTGATGAAGGCTTTGCCGTATTGCAGGAGATGGCTAAATCGACCAACGGGCGCAGCCAGGCGTCTGATATGTGGTATGACCAAATCAAAGGCCAGCCTGCCAGCAGCGCCAGCGTCAGCGCGCTGCAAAAATATCTGAGCGTATTCAGTGACGGCGATAGCGTCGCGGCGGCGCGTGCGCAGCTCGAAGAACAGCAAAAACAGCTCGCTGACCCGGCGTTCCGCGCGAAAGCGGAAGGGCTGGCGGCGGTGGATGCCGGGCAGGGGAGTAAGGCGGTGGCTGAGCTGCAAAAAGCCGTCAGCGCCAACCATGCCGACAGTGAAGCGGTGGGTGCCCTTGGTCAGGCTTATTCCCAGAAAGGCGACCGCGCCCGCGCGGTGGCGCAGTTTGAAAAGGCGATTGCCCTCGATCCCCAGAGCGATAACCGGGGTAAATGGGACAGTCTGCTGAAGGTCAACCGCTACTGGCTGCTGATCCAGCAGGGCGATGCGGCCCTGAAGGCGAATAACCCTGCGCAGGCGGAGCGTTACTATCAGCAGGCGCGCGGTATCGACAATACCGACAGTTATGCCGTGCTGGGGCTGGGAGATGCCGCCGCGGCGCGTAAAGATAACGACGCGGCGGAACGTTACTATCGCCAGGCGCTGCGTATGGACAGCGGCAACAGCAATGCGGTCCGCGGCCTGGCCAATATTTACCGCGCGCAGTCCCCGGAGAAGGCCTCGCAGTTTATCCAGTCTCTCTCCGCCAGCCAGCGCCGGAGCATTGATGATATTGAACGCAGCCTGACCAACGAGCAGCTCTCCGCTCAGGCAGAACAGTTGGAAAATCAGGGGAAATACGCCCAGGCGGCAGAGATTCAGCGTCGTCGTCTGGCGCTCTCTCCCGGCGACGTGTGGATAACCTATCGTCTCTCGCGCGATCTCTACAGCGCGGGTCAGCGCAGCCAGGCGGATACCCTGATGCGTCAGCTTGCCAGCCAGAAACCGTCCGACCCGGATCAGGTGTACGCCAGCGGGCTCTATCTTTCCGGCAACGATCAGGACCGCGCCGCGCTGGCGCATCTGGACACGCTGCCGCGCAGCCAGTGGAACGGCAATATTCAGGAGCTTGCCGACCGCCTGCAAAGCAATCAGGTGCTGGAAACCGCCAACCGTCTGCGCGACAGCGGCAAAGAGCAGGAGGCGGAAAACCTTCTGCGTCAGCAGCCGACCTCCACCCGCATCGACCTGACGCTGGCGGACTGGGCGCAGCAGCGTGGCGATCTGGCGTCGGCGAAAACGACGTACAGCGCCGTTCTGCAGCGTGAACCGCAGAACGAAGATGCGATCCTCGGCCTGACCGAGATTTACAGCGCGCAGGGTGACAAAGATGCCGCGCGCGCAGAGCTGGCGAAACTGCCCGCCGCGCAAAACGGCCAGCCGCTGTCGCTCAACATGCAGCGCCGGATCGCGATGGCGCAGGCAGGCCTGGGCGATTCTGCTGCCGCAGAACAGACCTTCAACAAAATCATTCCGCAGGCTAAATCGCAGCCCGGCTCCATGGAAAACGCGCTGGTGTTACGTGATGCCGCGCGTTTCCAGGCGCAAAACGGTCAGCCTCAGCAAGCGCTGGAAACCTATAAAGACGCGATGGTGTCGACGGGCATCACCACGACGCGTCCGGCCGACAACGACAGTTTCACTCGTCTGACGCGTAACGATGAAAAGGACGACTGGCTGAAGCGCGGCGTGCGCAGTGATGCCGGTGACTTGTACCGTCAGCAGGATGTTAACGTCACGCTGCAGCACGACTACTGGGGTTCCAGCGGAACGGGCGGCTATTCCGACCTGAAAGCGCACACCACCATGCTGCAGGTGGATGCCCCGCTGTCTGACGGGCGCATGTTCTTCAGAAGCGATCTGGTCAACATGGACGCCGGTTCATTTGATAACAATAACGGGACCTACGATCCAAAATGGGGGACCTGCTACGAAACGCCGTGTAGCGGCAACACCCATCAGTCCGACAATGGCGCAAGCGTCGCCGTCGGCTGGCAGAATAAAACCTGGGCGATGGATATTGGCACTACGCCAATGGGCTTTGACGTCGTCGACGTGGTGGGCGGTATCAGCTACAGCAGCGATCTGGGCCCCATCGGCTATACCGTTAACGCCCATCGCCGCCCAATCTCCAGCTCCCTGCTGGCGTTCGCCGGGCAAAAAGATACTAACACCGGCACCACCTGGGGCGGCGTACGTGCCACCGGTGGCGGCGTAAGCATGAGCTATGACAAAGGGGAAGCGAACGGCGTCTGGTCAAGCCTGAACGCGGAAACGCTGACGGGTAAAAATGTGGAAGATAACTGGCGCGTCCGCTGGATGACGGGTTACTACTACAAGCTCATTAATAAAAACAACGAGCGCCTGACGGTCGGCGTCTCCAATATGCTCTGGCACTATGACAAAGACCTGAGCGGTTATACCCTGGGTCAGGGCGGCTACTACAGCCCGCAGGAGTATGTCTCCTTCGCACTGCCGGTGACCTGGCGTAAACGCACGGAGAACTGGTCCTGGGAACTGGGTGGCTCGGTGTCCTGGTCTCACTCTAAAACCAAAGACGAGCTGCGCTACCCGATTCAGAACCTGATCCCGACCGATGAGCCAGACCGCTATACCGACCGGGGCGCGATGGAAACCGGCAGCAGCTCCTCAGGCACGGGTTATACCGCGCGGGCCATTATCGAACGCCGCGTAACGTCCAACTGGTTTGTGGGCATGGGCGTGGATATTCAGGAAGCGAAAGACTATACCCCAAGCCATGCGCTGATCTATGTGCGTTACTCTGCTGCAGGCTGGCAGGGCGATATGGACTTACCGCCGCAGCCGCTTATCCCTTACGCGGACTGGTAATCGGATTTTCCTTAATCCATTTGTAAGTCTCTCTTAATAGCGCGGCAATCGGGTATACTCAGGCGCGCCAGGTTTACACCCTGGCGCGCCCTGCGCTTCGAGTTTTGTGGAGAGTCATTTTGCGTGTCAGCCGTTCCTTAACAATCAAACAGATGGCGATGGTTTCTGCCGTCACCATGCTGTTTGTACTGCTCTTCTGCGTAATTTTGCTGTTTCATTCCGTACAGCAGAATCGCTATAACACGGCTTCGCAGTTAGAAAGTATCGCCCGCTCGGTGCGCGGCCCGCTCTCTGCCTCTATCCTGAAAGGGGATATTCCCGAAGCGGAAACCATTTTAAAACGCATTCAGCCTGCCGGCGTCGTGAGCCGCGCCGATGTGGTCTTGCCCAACCAGTTTCAGGCGCTGCGGATGAGCTTTATCCCGGAGCGTCCCGTCCCGATGATGGTGATGCGCCTGTTTGAACTGCCGGTGCAGATTTCGCTGCCCGTTTATTCGCTCGAACGCCCTGCCAATCCGCAGCCGCTGGCCTACCTGGTATTACAGGCGGATTCCTACCGCATGTATAAATTCGTCATGAGCTGGGTGGTTACGTTAGTGACCACTTGCTTACTTATGACGCTTATTCTCAGCGTTGCGCTCACCTGGTGCATTAACCGGCTGATTGTTCATCCGCTGCGCCGTATCGCCCGCGAGCTGAATACGCTTGCGCCGCAGGATCAGATGGGACATCAGCTTGAGCTCCCGCGTCTGCATCATGACGATGAGATAGGCATGCTGGTGCGCAGCTACAACCTCAACCAGCAGCGCATCCAGCGCCAGCAGGATGAGTTAAACAGCAGCGCCACGCGCTTCCCGGTGTCGGAGCTTCCTAATAAAGCCTTCCTGATGGCGATGCTGGAGCAGACCGTTGCCCGTCAGCAAACTACGGCGCTGATGGTTATCGCCTGTGAAACCCTGCAGGACACGGCTGGCGTGCTCAAGGAGAGCCAGCGCGAAATGCTGCTGCTGACTCTGGTCGAAAAAGTGAAGTCTGTCCTGGCCCCGCGCATGGTGCTGACCCAGGTCAGCGGTTACGACCTGGTGGTGATTGCCAACGGCGTAAAAGAACCCTGGCATGCGATCACTTTAGGTCAGCAAGTACTCACTGTCATTAATGAGCGGTTGCCCATTCAGGGTATCCAGCTTCGTCCAAGCGCCAGTATCGGTATTGCGATGTACTATGGCGATTTAACGGCAGAGCAGCTTTATCATCGCGCGTTCTCGGCGGCATTCACCGCCCGGCGCAAAGGCAAAAATCAGATCCAGTTCTTCGCGCCGGAAGAGATGGAAAAGGCGCAGCAGCGCCTGACAGAAGAGAGCGACATCCTGACCGCGCTGGATAACCGCCAGTTTGCCCTCTGGCTACAGCCGCAGGTGAATTTGCTGACGGGAGAAGTGAAAAGCGCCGAGGCACTGCTGCGCGTGCAGCAGCCGGATGGCTCATGGGAGCTGCCGGAAGGGCTGATTGAGCGCATTGAGTCCTGCGGCCTGATGGTTACCGTCGGCTACTGGGTGCTGGAAGAGTCCTGCCGTCAGCTTGCCGCCTGGCAGGAGCGCGGCGTGACGCTGCCGCTGTCGGTCAATTTGTCTGCCCTGCAGCTTATGCACCCGACCATGGTTTCAGAGATGCTGGAGCTGATCCATCGTTACCGAATCAAGCCTGATACGTTAACTCTTGAAGTGACGGAGAGCCGACGCATCGACGACCCTAATCAGGCGGTCGCGATCCTGAAACCGCTGCGTAGTGCCGGCATTCGCATCGCGCTGGACGATTTTGGCATGGGGTACGCCGGGCTGCGTCAGCTTCAGCACATGAAAACCCTTCCGGTGGATGTGCTCAAAATTGATAAAGCGTTTGTCGACGGTCTGCCGGGCGACAGCAGCCTGGTGCAGGCGATTATCCAGATGGCGCGCAGCCTCAATCTGCATCTTATTGCCGAGGGAATTGAAACCGAAGCGCAACGCGCCTGGCTGGCAGAGGCGGGCGTGGAGAGCGGACAAGGCTTCCTTTTTGCCCCTGCTGTTCCTTCGGATGTCTTTGAAGAACGATACCTTTCTGGTGCTGACAATAACGCAAAAGTGTAATTTTGTTGCTGGCTTGTGCGAGCCAGCTCAAAGTTCTTAACATTTGTGTTTCAAATTTGAACTGAGTTTATTTCTGTCCTGTTATGTGGGTGTTATTTTAAAGCCGCAGGTTAACCATAACCTTACAAAGCCTGTGGTTTTTCTTCCCAAGGACACCTTATGAAAACCTCACTCTTCAAAAGTCTTTATTTCCAGGTCCTGACAGCCATCGCCATCGGTATTCTGCTGGGTCACTATTACCCTGAGCTGGGCGCGCAAATGAAACCGCTTGGCGACGCGTTCGTTAAGCTCATTAAAATGGTCATCGCTCCGGTGATCTTCTGTACCGTCGTGACGGGCATCGCTGGCATGGAAAGCATGAAGGCGGTCGGTCGTACCGGTGCAGTGGCGCTTCTCTATTTTGAAGTGGTCAGTACCCTTGCGCTGATTATCGGTCTGATCATCGTCAACGTGGTGCAGCCGGGCGCGGGGATGAACGTAGACCCGTCAACGCTGGATGCCAAAGCGGTCGCGGTGTATGCCGAGCAGGCGAAGGATCAGGGCGTGGTGGCATTCCTGCTGGACGTAATCCCGGGCAGCGTCATTGGCGCGTTCGCCAGCGGAAACATCCTGCAGGTTCTGCTGTTTGCCGTGATGTTTGGTTTTGCCCTGCACCGTCTGGGCAGCAAAGGCCAGCTTATCTTTAATGTGATCGAAAGCTTCTCGCAGGTTATTTTCGGCATCATCAATATGATCATGCGCCTGGCGCCGATTGGTGCTTTCGGCGCGATGGCCTTTACCATCGGTAAGTATGGCGTCGGTACGCTGGTGCAGCTGGGTCAGCTGATTATCTGCTTCTATATCACCTGTATCCTTTTCGTGGTCGTGGTGCTGGGCTCCATCGCCCGCGCGACGGGTTTCAACATCTTCAAATTTATCCGTTACATCCGCGAAGAGCTGCTGATTGTTCTGGGGACCTCCTCTTCAGAATCGGCGCTGCCGCGTATGCTCGACAAGATGGAAAAGCTGGGGTGCCGTAAATCGGTGGTCGGGCTGGTGATCCCGACGGGCTACTCCTTCAACCTGGACGGCACCTCGATATACCTGACGATGGCGGCCGTGTTTATCGCTCAGGCGACCAACAGCCATATGGATATTTTCCATCAGATTACCCTGCTGGTGGTGCTCCTGCTCTCTTCTAAAGGCGCTGCAGGGGTGACGGGCAGCGGATTTATCGTGCTGGCTGCCACCATTTCCGCTGTGGGTCACCTGCCGGTGGCGGGTCTGGCGCTGATTCTGGGTATTGACCGCTTTATGTCTGAGGCGCGTGCGTTAACCAACCTGGTGGGTAACGGCGTGGCGACGGTAGTGGTGGCGAAATGGGTGAAAGAGCTGGATCACAAAAAGCTCGACGATACTCTGAATAACCGTTCAACTGACAGCAAAAATCCTGGCTTAACCTCTTAATCTTGTCACAAATGCCCGTATTCCCTTGTCGGGATGCGGGCTCCTGCGCATAATAACTGTTCGTACCTGTCATAATTCGACAAGATTTTTTTTGGGTATATTTCACTTCTGACCGTGACGTTTTGCCGAACGCGCGGTCTAATCGACGTGTTTTCATCGTCATCTTTAAGAGTGAAGCGCGTCGCGAAACACTCTTTTTTAACCAGGAATGTTGATCAGGGGTTCACATGCAGGGCACAAAAATTCGACTCTTAACCGGCGGTTTGCTGATGATGGCAGCAGCCAGTTATGTGCAGGCAGATGCGCTCCAGCCAGACCCGGCCTGGCAACAAGGGACATTAGCGAACGGTTTTCAGTGGCAGGTTTTAGCCACTCCGCAACGTCCCAGTGACCGTGTAGAAATCCGTCTGTCCATTAATACCGGTTCCCTCGCGGAAAGCACTCAGCAAACCGGTTTTAGCCATTTTATTCCCCGGCTGGCGCTCACGCAGAGCGGCAGCCTGCAAGCGGTTCAGGTGCGTTCGCTTTGGCAGCAGGCCATCGATCCGAAACGCCCGCTCCCGCCGGCAGTGGTCTCGTATGACTACACCATGTTTAACCTGAGCCTGCCTAATAACCGTAACGATCTGCTTAAAGAAGCACTTACGTATCTCTCCGATGCATCTGGCAATCTGGCGATTACGCCGGATACCGTCAACTATGCGTTGAGTAACAGCGACATGGTGGCGACCTGGCCTGGAGATACCAAAGAGGGCTGGTGGCGTTACCGACTGAAAGGCTCGACGCTGCTGGGACATGACCCGGCCGAACCGCTGAAACAGCCGGTAGACGCCGAACAGGTAAAATCGTTCTACCAGAAGTGGTACACCCCGGACGCCATGACGCTGATCGTGGTGGGTAACGTGGACAGCCGCGCGGTGGTGGAGCAGATCAACAAAGCATTTGGTGATTTGAAAGGCAAGCGTGAAACGCCAGCCCCTGTTCCGACGCTCTCTCCGCTGCGTGCAGAGCCTGTCAGCATTATGACGGACGCCGTGCGTCAGGATCGCCTCTCCGTCATGTGGGATAACGCCTGGCAGCCCATCCGCGAGTCCGCGGCGATGCTGCGCTACTGGCGTGCCGATCTGGCGCGTGAAGCGCTGTTCTGGCACGTTCAGCAGACGCTGAGCAAGAACAACGTGAAGAATATCGGTCTTGGCTTTGACTGCCGCGTGCTGTTCCAGCGTGCGCAGTGCGCCATCAACGTTGAGTCGCCGGGCGATAAGCTGAATGCCAATCTGGGCGTGGTCGCAAAAGAACTGGCAAAAGTGCGTAAAGAGGGGCTTTCCGAAGAGGAATTCAACGCTCTCGTGGCGCAGAAAAAACTCGAGCTGCAGAAGCTGTTTGCGACCTACGCTCGCGCCGATACCGACATTCTGATCAGCCAGCGTATTCGCTCTCTGCAGAACCAGGTGGTGGACATTGCGCCGGAACAGTACCAGAAACTGCGTCAGGACTTCCTGAACGGTCTGACCGTCGATATGCTCAATCAGGACCTCCGTCAGCAGCTGTCGCAGGAGATGGCGTTGATCCTCCTGCAGCCGAAGGGCGAGCCGGAATATGACATGAAGGAACTTCAGAAAACCTGGGATTCCATTATGGCTACCGCGCCGCAGCCAGCGCAGGCCGCCACGGCCGATGATTTACATCCGGACGCGACGGATATTCCGCAGGGGCAGTAATGCTTAAACATTCCCTCTCCCTGTGGGAGAGGGTTAGGGTGAGGGCATCAGCCCGCACCTGACTTAAACAGGCATCGCCTCGCGCGGAATAATCGCCCCGCGATACTGAATCACCGTGCTGGCCGTCAGGTGACCACGCTGTGCCGCCGCTTCCGGCGTTCCACCCGTCAGCCTTACTGCCAGATAGCCCGCGCTGAATGAATCACCGGCCGCCGTGGTATCAATCACTTTCTCTTTGGCAAGCTTCACCGCCGGCACGTCAACCAGCGCTTCGCCCGCCACCGCGACCAGGCATGAATCCGCCCCGCGCTTAATCACCACTTCGCTCACGCCTGCCGCCTGCGTGCGTGCAATCACCTCCTCTACCGGTTTCTCACCCCACAGGGCGTCTTCATCGTCGAGCGTGAGGAAGGCGATGTCGGTGCACTGCAGCATCTGCTGATAGACCTGCTGCGTCTCTTCGCGGCTGGCCCACAGGCGCGGGCGGTAGTTGTTATCGAAAATAACCTTGCCGCCGTTTGCACGGCATTCTCGCAGCAGCGAGAGCAGCTTTTCACGGCTGGTAGGGCTCAGGATCGCCAGGCTAATGCCGCTCAGATAGAGGTAGTCAAAGGTCGCCAGCTCTTCGCAGATGGCCGCGGCCGCGTCGCTCTCCAGCCAGAATTTGGCCGCGGCTTCGTTACGCCAGTAATAAAACGTGCGTTCGCCGGTGCTGTCGGTTTCGATGTAATAAAGCCCAGGGAGGCGGTTCTCCATACGCTGAATCAGCGACGTTTCAACATGTTCACTCTGCCAGGCCTCCAGCATTTGCTGGCTGAAGCTGTCCGTGCCCAGGGCGGTCACGTAGTTCACGGTAAGCGCGTCAGGCGCAACCTGACGGGCAATATAAACGGACGTGTTTAACGTATCGCCACCAAATCCGCGGCTGACTTCCGCGCCTTTTTGTGACAGCTCAATCATGCATTCGCCAATCACGGCAATTTTTTTGGACATAGTCGTGAACCTGAACAGAAGAATTATCAGCAGTGTGCGCTGAGTGAATTAACCGGTCAACTATATTAAAACAACGTTCCATTATTTTATTTGAGCCAGCGCGTGTTCCCGAGCATTTCTGTCATCTTAATTTCATTTTCCCGGTGAATTGAACATAAAGTTCTCAATTGTCGCGCCGATAATCCTGTGACGAGTCCAGAAAGGCTATCCCAACAACAGGACATCTGAAATGAAGTCAGAGCAGGTTATCCAGCGGCTGAGCACTACGCCTGAGGCAAGTATTGAGAACTTGCAGGAGCATCGCTACTGGCTGCAATGTGAGCGTGCGTACACCTATCAGCCGATCTACCGAACAGATGGTCGACTGATGGCAATTGAAATTTTGACCGTCGTTACGCATCCCTCAAACCCTACTCAGCGCATCGCGCCGGATCGCTATTTTGCCGAAGTTGCCGTTCGCCAGCGTCTGGACGTGCTGGAAGAGCAGCTTCGTATGCTGGCGACGAAGCAACCTTTTTTCGAACAGCACGATATCCTCGCCTCAGTAAACGTCGATGGTCCAACCCTGCTGGCGCTGCGTCAGAACGCAAAATTGCAGGAGCTGATCGCCACCCTGCCGTGGATGCGCTTTGAGCTGGTGGAGCATGTCCGCCTGCCGCAGGATTCCTCGTTTGCGTCGATATGCGAATACGGCCCGCTGTGGCTGGATGACTTTGGCACCGGCATGGCGAACTTCTCCGCCCTGAGTGAAGTGCGCTACGACTACATCAAAGTGGCCCGCGACCTGTTCATTATGCTGCGTCAAACCCCGGAAGGGCGGAATCTGTTTACGCTGTTATTACAGCTGATGAACCGCTATTGCCAGGGCGTGATTGTTGAAGGTGTGGAAACACTGGAAGAGTGGCGTGATGTGCAAAACTCCCCCGCAGCGGCGGCGCAAGGCTATTATCTCTCCCGCCCGGTACCCATGGATCGCCTCGATAGCGTTATAACGACCCTCTGATAAGCCCGCTTCCCTTTGTCTGGACTATAGTTTTACAGGACAGGTCATCAGGAAAGGGGATAAAAATGACGAGAACAACCAGGGTAATCTCCTGGACAGCAGGGATTTTCTTGTTGTTGATCGTGGTCGTCGCCATCATTATTGCGACGTTTGACTGGAACCGTCTCAAGCCGACCATCAACCAGAAAGTCTCAACCGAACTGAACCGCCCCTTCGCCATACGCGGTGATTTAGGGGTGGTGTGGGAGCGTCAGAAAGAGGAGCCCGGCTGGCGCAGCTGGATCCCCTGGCCACACGTCCATGCCGACGACATCATTCTCGGCAACCCTCCGGATATCCCGGACGTCACCATGATCCACCTGCCGCGCGTTGAAGCCACGCTGGCTCCGCTGGCGCTCCTCACCAAAACGGTCTATCTGCCGTGGATCAAACTTCAGCAGCCCGATGCGCGTCTGATCCGACTTTCAGAAAAAAACAATAACTGGACGTTTAACCTTGCCAGCGACAGCGAAAAAGATCCGAATGCCCAGCCTTCCTCCTGGTCATTCCGTCTCGACAATATTCTTTTCGATCGCGGACGGATCGCCATCGACGATAAGGTCAGCAAGGCGGATGTGGAGATCCTCGTCGATCCGCTGGGCAAACCGCTACCGTTTAGCGAGGTCACGGGCACGAAAGCAAAAGGCGACGCGGCAAGCGTGGGTGACTATGTCTTCGGCCTGACGGCAAAAGGACGCTACAACGATCGGCCTCTCAGCGGTAAAGGGAAAATTGGCGGAATGCTGGCGCTGCGGAGCGAAGGCACGCCGTTCCCGGTTCAGGCGGACTTCCGTTCCGGTAACACCCGCGTGGCGTTCGTTGGCACGGTCAATGACCCGATGAATATGGGGGGCGTCGACCTTCAGCTTAAATTTGCCGGTGATTCGCTGGGCGAGCTGTATGAACTGACCGGCGTGCTGCTGCCGGATACCCCACCGTTCGAAACGGACGGGCATCTGGTTGCCAAAATCGACACCGAAAAATCGTCCGTTTTTGACTACCGGGATTTCAACGGCCGCATCGGCGACAGTGATATTCACGGCACGCTGACCTACACCACCGGAAAACCGCGCCCGAAACTGGAAGGGGATGTTGAGTCCCGTCAGCTGCGTCTGGCCGACCTGGGCCCGCTAATTGGCGTGGACTCGGGTAAAGGGACCAAGTCGAAAGAGGTCAAAAAGGATGTTCAGCCTGCCGGCAAAGTGCTGCCATACGATCGCTTCGAAACCGACAAATGGGACGTGATGGATGCGGATGTGCGCTTCAAAGGCGGAAAAATTGAACATGGCAGTACGCTGCCGATCAGCAATCTTTCGACCCATATCCTCCTCAAAAACGCTGACCTGCGCCTGCAGCCGCTGAAGTTCGGCATGGCGGGCGGGACAATTTCTTCGAACATTCATCTGGAAGGCGATAAAAAGCCGATGCAGGGAAGAGCGGAGATCCAGGCGCGTCGATTGAAGCTGAAAGAGCTGATGCCGAACGTAGAACTGATGCAGAAAACCCTCGGTGAAATGAACGGTGATGCCGACATTCGCGGCGTGGGGAACTCGGTGGCGGCGCTGCTGGGCAGCGGCAATGGTAACCTGAAGCTGCTGATGAACGACGGGCTGGTGAGCCGAAACCTGATGGAGATCCTGGGGCTGAACGTCGGTAACTACGTCATCGGGCAAATCTTCGGTGATGACGAGGTGCGGGTAAACTGCGCGGCGGCCAATCTGGATCTGGTTAACGGCGTGGCGCGTCCGCAGATATTTGCCTTCGACACGGAAAACGCGGTGATTAACGTGACCGGGACCGCCAGCATGGCCTCGGAGCAGCTTGATCTGACGATTGACCCGGAAAGTAAGGGGATCCGCATCATCACCCTGCGCTCGCCGCTTTACGTGCGCGGAACCTTCAAAAACCCGCAGGCGGGCGTGAAGCCCGGCCCGCTGATTGCGCGCGGTGCGGTGGCTGCGGCCCTGGCGACGCTGGTTACCCCGGCCGCAGCGCTGCTGGCGTTGATTTCGCCGTCTGAGGGCGAAGCGAATCAGTGCCGGACTATTTTGTCGCAGATGAAGAAGTAAAGTGCGACCCGTTTTTGCCGGGTGGCGCTGCGCTTACCCGTCCTACGGGACTTCCTCCCTCTCCCTGTGGGAGAGGGGCGGGGTGAGGGCATTAGGCCGCAGTGAATTACAGAGCCTGGTGCTTCGTCTCGTGCGTCAGCAGCAGCGCAATCAGCGTCAGCGCCGCCATGGCCGCCAGATAGACGCCCACATAGAACAGACCATAGTTCGCCTGCAGCCAGGTGGCGATATACGGCGCAACGGACGCGCCAAGAATAGAGGCAACGTTGTAGGAGAACGACGCGCCGGTATAACGCACTTCCGTCGGGAACAGCTCAGGCAGCAGCGCGCCCATCGGGCCGAAGGTCAGCCCCATCAGGCTCAGGCCAATCAGCAGATAGGCCATCACCAGCGCCGGGCTACCTGAACCCAGCAGCGGCGGAAAGACGAACAGAGCAAACAGTATGATGAGCGTGGTGATCGTAATCATGCTCGCACGACGACCGAATTTATCCGCCAGCAGGCCCGCAATCGGAACCATCACGCCAAACCCGATCACCGCCATCATCAGCATCCACAGCACTTCGTTACGCGGCAGCCCCAGGCCAACCGGCGCGGCGGCGGTACTGAACGTCATGGAATAGACGGTCATAATGTAGAACAGCGTATAGGTTGCCAGCATGATGAACGTGCCCAGTACGGTCACGCGGACGTGTTTGGTCAGCAGCGTACCCAGCGGCACTTTCACCTGCTTGTTCGCCGCGGCCACTTTCGCAAAAACAGGAGTCTCATGCAGCGAAACACGCACATACAGGCCAATCAGCACCAGCACGGCTGAGAAGATAAACGGGAGACGCCAGCCCCAGCTCATGAACTGTTCATCCGTCAGCAGCCACGAGAGCAGCAGGAACGTCCCGTTGGCAAAGAAGAAGCCAATCGGCGCGCCCAGCTGCGGGAATGAACCGTACAGCGCGCGCTTGCGCGCCGGGGCGTTCTCGGTGGCCAGCAGCGCCGCGCCGCCCCATTCACCGCCCAGCCCCAGACCCTGACCGAAACGCGCCAGCGCCAGCAGGACCGGCGCCAGAATGCCGATGGTTTCATAGGTCGGCAGCAGACCGATGGCTACGGTGGAGATGCCCATCGTCAGCAGCGAGGCCACCAGGGTGACTTTTCGGCCAATGCGATCGCCAAAGTGTCCAAACAGCGCAGAGCCAATCGGACGCGCAACAAACGCGATGGCAAAGGTCGCCAGAGACTGCAGCGTGGCCGCCGTCGGATCGCCCTGCGGGAAGAAAATATGCGGGAAGACGATGACCGCGGCGGTGGCATAAATATAAAAGTCGAAGAACTCAATGGCGGTGCCAATCAGCGAGGCGACGACAACTTTATTGCGCGAGTTTACCGGAACGTTTTCCGTTCCTGAGTCGAGTGTGGTGGCTGTTGCTTGCATAATATTTTCTTATTTTTGTCGAACGAAAGGCCATATTACGCACAGCAAAAGCGACATTTCAATCTGTAACAAAGCCGCGCGCTGGTGATAAAAGCAACAAAAAGCGGATAATTTTCAGGCCAGCGAAAACACGTCTATGAAATGCTTCACAGATTTTAAATATTAGTCAATTAAACTGGTTTTCGGTTAAATAAAAGTTACGGACTGGATTTATATGCTGAAATGATGAATCGGGCTGAAATTTCAGCCCGAGAGCGGGGCTAGCGGTGCGTTTTACCGGGCATTCGCGTGTCGCCTTTGTACTCGGCGGTGGCAATCCATGCCGCGCAGAACAGGGTCAGGCGCGCGAAAAAGTAGAAGAAGGCCATCAGTCCCAGCACCGAGCCAAACGCCGCGCCAGAAGGGGATTTCACCAGCGACGGCAGCGTGTAGGTCATCACGATTTTGATCACCTCAAAGCCGATCGCCGCAATCAACGTGCCGCGAATCAGTGCCTTCTTGCGCGGACGATGGCGGGGCAAGCGCCAGAAGATCCAGAAGAACAGAAGGTAGTTGGCAAAGATGGAAATGGCCAGCCCAATGCCGCGCCAGGCGGGCTTCAGCCATTCGATGTAATCAAGGTAGAGCGCGGAGATGATCATCTGCTGCGCCGAGCCCGCCACGGAGGTAATGGAAAGCGTCACGATCAGCGCGACGAGCAGGCCAATCAGCGAAACAAAATCGCGGAGATACTTCACCCAGATTTTCTCCTCGTCCTGCGGCTTACGCTCCCAGACGTCGCGCGACTGGGCGCGGATGGCCTCGCGCAGGTTGCCCATCCAGTTAACGCCGGAGTAAAGCGCAATCAGCAAACCGACGATACCCACGGTGGTACGCTGCTGAACGGCGGTATTGATGGTGCTCTTGAGGGTGCTGGCAAGGGTCGGGTCACTGACGTTATTCAGGATTTTATTGAAGATATCCTGCAGCAGCGTCGGGTGCGACGCGAGCACAAAACCGGCTGCCGCAAACGACACCATCAGGATTGGGATCATCGACAGGAAGGAAAAATAGGTGATGGCGGCACCAAACTGGTTCCCCATGCGGTCATTAAACCGTTCTGTGGCGCGTATCAGGTGCGCAATCATGGGAAACTGCTGAATTCTCGCGGCGATGCCGGTGACGGTCCCCAGCGCTTTGCTGGCGGTGCCTGGCGTTTTGGCCTCTTCGGGCCCGGTTTCCATCTTTTTGACGGGCTCATACTCTAAATGTTGGGTGGGTCGTTGCGGGTTGTTTTCCGGCGTCACGCGCATTTTCCTTTTCGTTGAGCTGGATGTGTTTTTGAATTATAGCTTGCGGCTAGTCCACGTAAGCTTTTGTGAGTTCGGTAAGCCACTCCATGAACAGATGGACCCGGCGGGAGAGGTTGCGGCGGTGAGGGTAAATCAGGGAGACGGGCATCGCTTCGGCCCGGTATTGCGGGAGGATCTCAATCAGTTTCTTCGCGCGCAGTAAATCGCGCACCCCAACCCGCGGAACCTGAATAATGCCCAGCCCGGCGAGACAGGCAGCCTGGTAAGTTTCCGTGCTGTTGACGGTTAACACCCCGCCCGTTTTTATCCACTGCGTCGCACTGCCGTTATAAAACTCAAAGCCCTGCGGGCGGGTTCCCAGCATCGCGGCGTAGTGGATCACGGCGTGCGAGCCTAAATCGTCCAGGGTTTCCGGATAGCCAAATCGCGCCAGATAGTCTGGGCTGGCGCAGTTAATCACCGACAGCTTGCCCAGCGGACGGGCAATCAGCCCTGAATCCTTCAAAGTGCCGACGCGCACCACGCAATCAAACCCTTCGCGGATCACATCCACCAGACGATCGCTGCTGCTGAGCTCGAGTTCAATGCCCGGATAGTGCTGCAGAAAAGCAGGCAGTTTGGGGATGACTAAATTTCGAGCAACGCCGACGGGCATATCCACGCGGAGCCGACCGCTGATGCTGGAGGGATCGTGCTGAAACATACCGTCGAGTTCATCAAGGTTTGCCAGCAGATCTTTCGCCCGTTCGTAATAGACCATGCCGTCCTGCGTCAGGCTGACGCGGCGCGTGGTGCGGTGCAATAGCTGGGTGCCAAGCCGGTTTTCCAGGGCCTGAATTTGCCGCGAGACGCTGCCTTTCGGCAGGGTTAATGTTTCGGCCGCGCGGGAAAAACTTTCCAGTTCCGCGACGCGGACGAACAGCTGCATTGCGTGAATTTTATCCATAGAGGAAGCTCATTGTTGTTTCTGGTGAAACAGTGAAGCGTTTTAACCCATCTTTATTGATTTTCTATCACCTAATAAGCTCTTTCTCAATCTCCTTAACAGCCAAAACGAGGTTTATGATGAGTGAACGTATCGCATTAGTGACGGGTGGTAGCCGTGGTCTGGGCAAAAACGCTGCGTTAAAGCTGGCGGCAGACGGCACGGGAATTGTCCTGACATACAACCGTAGCCAGCAGGAAGCGCTGGATGTTGTGCATGAAATTCAGCAAAAAGGCGTCAACGCAGCGGCATTACAGCTCAACGTCGGTGATATCACGAGTTTTGATCATTTTGCCCGACAGCTTCAGGAAACCCTTAAGACCGTCTGGCAGCGCGAAACCTTTGACTATTTATTGAACAATGCCGGAACGGGTTTATACGCGCCCTATGCCGACACGACGGAGGCTCAGTTTGATGAAGCGCTGAACATTCATTTCAAAGGACCTTTCTTCCTGACCCAGCGCCTGCTTCCGCTGCTTAACGACGGGGGACGGATCCTCAACGTCTCCAGCGGGCTGGCCCGTTTTACCCAGCCGGGCTCAGGGACCTACGCGGCCATGAAGGGGGCGATGGAAGTGCTGACGCGTTATCAGGCGAAAGAACTGGGCGCGCGCGGAATTTCCGTCAATATTATTGCGCCGGGCGCGATAGAAACTGACTTTGGCGGCGGACGCGTGCGCGACAACGCGGAGCTGAATCAGCTTCTGGCCTCGCAGACGGCGCTGGGACGGGTGGGGCTGCCGGACGATATTGGCGATGCCATTGCGGCACTGCTCAGCGATAAGCTGGGCTGGATGAATGCGCAACGTATTGAAGTATCAGGCGGTATGTTCCTGTGATACACGGGCTTAGGGGGAAGGAGCCCCTTAAGGAAACCCTTAGTATGGATGTGTCTGCATACTGACAGTGATAAAGAACGCAGGCAGCCATAGCCGATAACCCATTTTCATCACGATATTTCTCCAGAGAAAGACCCGGATGTTTTTTTATTAACGCAGCGGCAGCTGAGAATATTTTCAGCGAATGACGTTTGATATTCGTTTCCTCTTAATAGTGACATTAAAGAGGAAACGACGTCCGGGAAATATCTGCTAAAAAGCGGTTGGTCAGGAATTATTATTCAGGTATTCCTGCTGTAATAAACCAAATAGCCAGTCATTTTGCCAGCGCCCCGCAAGGTAATAGCTTTCGCGTAATTCACCTTCCAGGCGAAAGCGGGCTTTTTCCAGCAGGCGTCTTGACGCAACATTTCCCGCGGTGACGGTGGCGGTGAGTCGCCGTATACCGCCCTGATGAAAAGCGTAATCGCAAAGCACTTTCAGGGATTCAAAGCCGTAACCTTTCCCCTGCGCCTCGGGTGCGAAAAGGAAGCCCACTTCTGCGCAGTCCTCCTCCCGATGAATATACCCGGTAACGCCCAGCGGGGCCTGTGAGGCGGTGTCACGTACGACGAGACAAAGCCAGTGCGCGCTGCCCGGTGCCCATGGGGCCAGGCGCGAATCAAACGCCTCGCGGATCGCCGCGACGGGACGGTCTTCCGCCACAAAGCGCATTACGTCCGGGTGCTGCTGTAGCGCCAGAAAAAAGGGCCAGTCTTGTTCCTGAAGGGGCGAACAGGTCAGGCGAGAGGTAATTAAAACCGGCATTCAGATTCTCCTGAAACATTTTAAATCATTTTAGGGTTGTCACTTTATTTCAACAGAAAGTCAGGTATGGTTAACCGCGTATAAATAAAAAGAATAAAGGGCGTTTCGTGCCCATTCCGGATGTCTTCGTTGTCGCTTAAGGAAAACAATGACTCTCAGCACATCACATCATATTCGCGAACAGTTTGAACACTGTCTGGCGGTCATTCGCCATGCGTCGGTGGAAATTTTACTCCTTCTGAATGTACATGCTTCTGAGGGCAAAGATCCACGCTGGTTCCTGGAACAACTCGACAGCGCGCGATTAGCTCTGGGCGGCTGGGGAGCCGTTGCGAAAAAACTCAACCTGAATGATGCCGAGATGTCGGAATTTACGCTCCAGCTTCGCCTGCTGCAGCAGCGCGTTCCGCAGTATGAAAGCGGACAGGACGTGAGTGAAAACCAGCTTATTGCGGCGATGCGGTTTGTGACCGCTCTGGAACATCTTCGCCTGCAGCAGCCGCTGTTGACCTACAGCACTGACCTGGCACCGGGAAGCGAACTCCAGCAGCAGCAGGCGCACAAGCAGGTACGCGCGATTGAGCTGATGATTAAAGGGCTCATCCAGCAGGCCTGGCCCGATCAGGTGCGGCTGAACAACCATCTTAAGACCCTGTTTAACGCTGACCGCGTGCGGCGCTGGCTGAAGCTTGGCGAGATCAATGATGTCCTCAGCGGCATGATGTTCAGCGAACTGGCGCAGATGCTGGTGGATAAAAAAGAGTTCAGCCGCTATTACGCTTCGCTG
Organism: Enterobacter sp. 940_PEND; assembly: GCF_001059415.1. Classification (NCBI taxonomy): domain Bacteria; kingdom Pseudomonadati; phylum Pseudomonadota; class Gammaproteobacteria; order Enterobacterales; family Enterobacteriaceae; genus Enterobacter; species Enterobacter sp. 940_PEND. Next base: position 21,933 of record NZ_JUMS01000148.1, on the reverse strand, counting down.
TTCAGCGACCCGTCCATGCTGACGCTGCTGGTTGAACCGCGCAAAACGCTGCAAACCTTCCTCGATGACATTCGGCAAATCCGCAACAGCATCACCGTTCAAAAAACGTTAAGCTCGGCGCAAATCCAGCTGCTGGATAACTACTATGCGCAGATCGCGCGGCCCGTTCAGCGCGCGTTTGAAGAGGGGAGAACGCGCGTCAATCCGGCCGGATTCATGGCGGTAGATGCCAGCGAATTGCATACCTTCTGGGAAAAGGCGCAGAAAATGGATCGGGTCACCGGTGGGGATCTGTTTGAAGTCCGTGACACCATTGAAAAGCCGACCCAGCGCGCGCCGCGTACCCCCGAACAACGCGAGCAGCTCATTTCCGGTGCGCTATGGGGGGCGGTTGGCGTCATGGTGATTGCTATCGTGGCGGGGGGCTTCTGGCTGGTGACCAGCAGCAAACCGCAGCCTGCAACCGCCAGCGCGGCTGAAGCGGCTTCTCCGCAGGAAATGCGCGAGACGCCTTCTTCGCGCGAAACGCTCACGCGCATGGGGGTCACCTGGGACGAGAATAATTTCCGCTCGGCCATTAACCGCAACGATACCCGCGTGACACTGCTGTTTTTGCAGGGCGGCATGGACTGGAAGCTCTCCTGGACCGAAGAGGCGATGTCGGCAGGCTATGACGATGTGCTGGAGCTGATGTTACGCTACCGGCAGAACATGGTGGAAGAGAAGCCGTGCCGTCGCTTCATCAACACGCTCAGCCACGCCATGTCGAACGGCGAGTCTCTGACCTCGGTACGTAAAGAGTATCTCAAAGCTTTCTGCACCGTTCCTGCGGTGGTGAAACGCCAGCAGCACGATCTCGACATGGCCACACGCCGCGCGCAGTCGCAGCCGGATGCCACCACGAAAAAATGGCAGTCCATTCAGACTGCCATTTATGAGGTGATTCGCTAACATTTTTCCCCTCACCCCAGCCCTCTCCCCATAGGGACGAGGGAGATGAAGAGCGCACCGTGCAGTCCCCTCTCCCCTATGGGGAGAGGGTTAGGGTGAGGGCACCAGACCGCACCCCACTTAAGGCTCCCCATACAACCCAATCAGCCGCCGCACCACGCCGTTCGTCCAGCCGAAACCGTCCTGCAGCGGATACTCACCCCCGCCGCCTTCGCGCGGCGTGCTGCTGGCGATGTGATACTTCTCAATCAGCTTGTGATGCGTCTTATAAAAATGGTTCACCGTATGCAGCCAGCTCCAGGCGATCTCATCGCCCAGCGAGTCGTTGCCGTACTGCTTGAACCCCTGGATCGCCATCCACTGCAGCGGCGCCCAGCCGTTGGGTTTATCCCACTGCTCGCCGGTTTCGTACTCGGTCGCCAGAATCCCGCCCGGCGTCAGCAGTCGCGCCTTGACCGCATCCGACAGGCGCTCGGCCTGCTCATGGGTCGCCATGCCGACATACAGCGGCACAATGCTGGCGGCAGAAAACAGCGCCAGCTCTTCGCGTCGCCAGTCGTAATCGCGGTAACAGCCGCTCTCCTCGTCCCACAAATAGCGGTTCACCGCCTCGCGGCGATCGCTGGCTTTCTGGCGGAACAGGTCGGCCGTCTCTTTGTCCCCTTTCGACGCCGAGATGTTGGCGATAGCGCTTTCCAGCTTGAACAGGAAGGCGTTCAGATCGATGGGGATAAACTGCGTCGTGCGGATGCTGGCGAGCCGCGACGGATCGCGCAGCCAGCGGGACGAGTAATCCCAGCCGGACGCCGCACCCGCGCGCAGGTCGCGATACACCTCATTGGGCGGACGACCCGAGTGGCGGGCAGTTTCCACGTCCTCAATCCACGATTCGTCGCGCGGGGTATCACGGTCGTCCCAGTAGCGGTTGAGCAGTGAACCGTCCGGCATGCGCACGGCGCTGCGGTAAGCCTGGTTAAGCAGCAGCGACTCCGCGCCGTCCATCCAGAAGGCGTACTCCATTTTGAGGTGATCCAGATAGCGTTTCGCACCGCGCACGCCGTCCTCCTCGAACAGCTCCACCATCAGGGCAAAGACCGGCGGCTGCGAGCGGCTGAGATAATAGGTGCGGTTGCCGTTGGGGATATGTCCGTAGCGTTCAATCAGCCAGGCAAAGTTGTCCGCCATACACTTGAGCAGATCGTTACGGCCACTCTCCGCCAGCCCCAGCATGGAGAAATAGGAATCCCAGTAGTAGGTCTCGCTGAATCGCCCGCCGGGGACGATATAGGCCTGCGGCAGTGCCAGCAGGGAAGACCAGGGAATGTGATCCTGCGGCTCGCGCGTCAGCACCGGCCACAGGTTATCAATATGCTCTTTCAGAGAGAGTCCCGGGTCGGAGACATATTCTGTGCCGTACGTTTCCGGCATCCAGAAGTGGTTCTCCACAAACTGGCGCAGGTCGAAATCCCGGTGGCGTCTGACCTTGCGGTAGCGGATCAGGATATCCAGCGGATCCATCTTCGGCGCGCAGTCGGGGAAGGTTTTACTGTCCGCAAACAGCCGCGTCGACTGCACATGCTCGAACAGTTCAAGATAGCGGTCTGCGGGCGTCAACGCATCGGAGGCGGGTAGCCCCTCGATCATTTCGGGTTCCGGCTCCGCCTCAATCATTTCATCCAGTTTCAACTCGCAGGGATCGGTCTCGTAGCGCAGCTCTTCTGCAATCTCGAACTCGATGTTCTCGGTAGCCTGTAGTTTCTGGTTGAACATGGTGATAGGGACCTCCGGTTGTGTGTTCAAAAGACAGGTTTATCCGGGCGTCTTATAAGCGTAGACATTCGCTTCGGTAGATGGGGAGGGAAATGTGCGGTAGATCACTATTTTCGGAGCATTCGTTTCGCAACGATTTATGAATGTTAAAAAAATGCCCCTCAGGAGAGGGGCATCAGGATTAACGCATAGTAACAAACTCTTCTGCGGCCGTCGGGTGGATGGCCACCGTGTTGTCGAAGTCTTTCTTGGTTGCGCCCATCTTCAGCGCCACGGCGAAGCCCTGCAGGATCTCGTCCATACCAAAACCGATGCCGTGGATACCGACAATCTTCTCTTCCGGACCGACGCAGACCAGCTTCATGCGGCACGGCTGACGGTGAGAGGTGACGGCGGTGTACATCGCGGTAAATGCCGATTTATACACTTTCACCTGGTCGTCGCCGTACTGCTCACGCGCCTGCGGCTCGGTTAAGCCGACGGTGCCGATTGGCGGGTGGCTGAAAACCACGGTCGGGATGTTGCTGTAGTCCAGATGCTCGTCCGGCTTGTTGTTGAACAGGCGCTCGGAGAGACGACGACCCGCCGCAACGGCGACCGGCGTCAGCTCAACCGCGCCGGTGTTGTCGCCGACCGCATAAATGCCCGGTACGCTGGTGTTCTGGAATTTATCGACGACGATATAGCCTTTTTCGTCGGTTTTTACGCCCGTCACGCCCAGGTTGAAGTTATCGTTCGCGGGTTCACGGCCAATCGCCCAGATCAGGCAATCGACGGTCTGGCTGCGGCCATCTTCCAGCTCAAGCGTCAGGCTGCCGTCCGCGTTTTTCACCACCGCTTTTGGCACGGCGTTGGTGTGCAGGGTCGGGCCTTCGGTGTTCATCACTTCAACCAGCGTATCGACAATCAGTGGGTCAAAGCTGCGCAGCGGCGCGTGTTTACGTACGAACAGGTGCGCTTCTGCGCCCAGGCCGTTAATCACGCCGGCCAGTTCCACCGCAATGTAACCCGCGCCAACAACGGCAACGCGTTTTGGCAGGGCAGGCAGTTCGAAGAAACCGTCGGAGTCGATGCCGTATTCCACGCCCGGGATGTTCGGGTGGCTCGGACGACCGCCGGTGGCGATCAGGATGTGATCGGCGGTGATCGTCTCGCCGTTCACTTCGATCGTTTTCGCGTCCACAAAGCGGGCGAAACCGTGGATAACGTCAACGTTATTTTTACCCAGCACGTTGTCGTACGAGGTGTGAATGCGGTCGATGTAGGCGGTACGGCTGGCGATCAGTTTTTCCCAGTCGAAGTGGTTGATGGTGGTGTCAAAGCCGTAGTCCGGGCCATACATATGGATAGCTTCACGGATCTGCGCCGCATGCCACATCACCTTCTTCGGTACACAACCCACGTTCACGCAGGTGCCGCCCAGCGCTTTGGCTTCAATCAGCGCGCACTTCTGGCCGTACATGGCCGCACGGTTGATGGAGGCGATGCCGCCGCTGCCGCCGCCGATGGCGATGTAGTCATAATGCTTAGTCATTGCTTTTGTCCTTAATCGTGAATTGCCGCGATTGTATACCTGAAATCAATAGTTTCCACCGATGGCTGCGATTACTCCGGCACGATCCAACTGACGGTGGCGTGGCCTGTACCCGCTGGCACCAGCGTTTTATGCAGCCACGGCAGCACGTTGTTCATCTGCGCTTCAAGCTTCCACGGCGGGTTGATCACAATCATGCCGGAGGCGGTCATGCCGCGCTGATCGCTGTCAGGGCGTACCGCCAGCTCGATCTGCAGGATCTTACGGATGCCGGTCGCTTCCAGGTCTTTGATCATGCGTTTGATTTGCGCGCGCAGCACCACCGGGTACCACAGGGCATAGGTGCCGGTAGCAAAGCGTTTGTAGCCTTCGTGGATACCGGTCACCACCGCCTGATAGTCGGTTTTGATTTCGTACGGCGGGTCGATCAGCACCAGGCCGCGGCGGGAAACCGGCGGCAGCTTGGCTTTCAGCTGCTGGTAGCCGTCGGATTTTTCCACGCGGGCGCGGCTGTCTTTCTGAAATTCGGAACGCAGCAGCGGGAAGTCGCTCGGATGCAGTTCGGTCAGCTGGAGGCTGTCCTGCTCGCGCAGCAGCTGACGTGCAATCAGCGGTGAGCCAGGGTAGTAGCGCAGCTGGCCGTTGCGGTTGAAGTGATTCACCACGCCGATGTACGGCTCCAGCTCGGCAGGCAGGTCGTCCTGCTGCCAGACGCGGGCAATCCCTTCCAGATATTCACCGGTACGCTCGGCATGCTCGCCGCTCAGCTGATAACGGCCCGCGCCCGCGTGCGTGTCCAGATAGAGAAACGGCTTCTCTTTCTCTTTGAGCGATTCGATGATCAGGCTCTGAACGGTGTGTTTAAGGACGTCGGCGTGGTTGCCTGCGTGGAAGCTGTGGCGATAACTGAGCATGGATGAATGTGTTCCAGGTAGTAAACGTAGGCCCGATTAGCGTAGCGCCATCGGGCAAAAATAGAGCGTATCGCCACAGTATACAGAAAAGTTTCCACTGCCGCGAAAGCGCAACGTCCGGCATTGAAATCCTCTACACTTAACCCCATTCTAGATCCCATATGCACAGCGCCGGATGCGCGCTTCATTCACCTATTTCAACAGGACAGCGTTTATGACCAATCCATTACTGACGCCTTTTTCGTTGCCGCCGTTTTCTAAAATCCTCCCTGAGCATGTGGTTCCAGCCGTTACGCAATCGCTGGACAACTGCCGCGCGGCGGTAGAAAGCGTGGTAGCGCAGGGCGCGCCGTACACCTGGGAAAATCTGTGTCAGCCGCTGGCCGAAGTGGACGACGTGCTGGGGCGTATCTTCTCCCCGGTGAGCCACCTGAACTCGGTAAAAAACAGCCCTGAACTGCGCGAAGCCTACGAACAGACCCTGCCGCTGCTCTCTGAGTACAGCACCTGGGTCGGCCAGCACGAAGGGCTGTACAAAGCCTACCGCGACCTGCGCGACGGCGACCATTATGCCGAACTGAGCACGGCGCAGAAAAAATCGGTCGATAACGCCCTGCGTGATTTTGAGCTGTCCGGGATTGGCCTGCCAAAAGAGAAGCAGACCCGCTACGGCGAAATCGCCGCGCGTCTGTCCGAGCTGGGCAACCAGTACAGCAACAACGTGCTCGACGCCACCATGGGCTGGACGAAGCTGATTACCGACGAAGCTATGCTTTCCGGTATGCCGGAAAGCGCGCTGGCGGCGGCAAAAGCCCAGGCTGAAGCGAAAGAGCAGGAAGGCTTCCTGTTAACGCTGGATATCCCGAGCTATCTGCCGGTGATGACCTACTGCGACAACCAGGCCCTGCGCGAAGAGATGTACCGCGCGTACAGCACCCGCGCCTCCGATCAGGGGCCGAATGCCGGTAAGTGGGACAACAGCCCGGTAATGGCGGAGATCCTCGCCCTGCGTCACGAGCTGGCGCAGCTGCTGGGCTTCGAAAACTACGCCGATAAATCTCTCGCCACCAAAATGGCGGAGAACCCGCAGCAGGTGCTCGACTTCCTGACCGATCTGGCGAAACGCGCCCGTCCGCAGGGTGAGAAAGAGCTGGCCCAGCTGCGCGCCTTCGCGAAAGCCGAGTTCGGCGTGGACGAGCTGCAGCCGTGGGATATCGCGTACTACAGCGAAAAACAGAAGCAGCACCTCTACAGCATCAGCGACGAGCAGCTGCGCCCGTACTTCCCGGAAAACAAAGCCGTTAACGGCCTGTTCGAAGTGGTGAAGCGCATCTACGGCATCACTGCCAAAGAGCGTACCGATATCGACGTCTGGCACCCGGACGTGCGTTTCTTCGAGCTGTATGACGAGAAAAATGAGCTGCGCGGCAGCTTCTACCTCGATCTCTACGCGCGTGAGAACAAGCGCGGCGGGGCGTGGATGGACGACTGCGTGGGCCAGATGCGTAAAGCCGACGGTTCTCTGCAGAAGCCGGTCGCCTACCTGACCTGTAACTTCAACCGTCCGGTAAGCGGCAAACCGGCGCTGTTCACCCACGACGAAGTGATTACCCTGTTCCACGAGTTCGGTCATGGTCTGCACCATATGCTGACCCGCATCGAAACCGCAGGCGTGGCAGGCATCAGCGGCGTGCCGTGGGATGCGGTCGAGCTGCCGAGCCAGTTTATGGAAAACTGGTGCTGGGAGCCGGACGCGCTGGCGTTTATCTCTGGTCACTACGAGACCGGCGAACCGCTGCCGAAAGAGCTGCTGGATAAAATGCTGGCGGCGAAAAACTACCAGGCGGCGATGTTCATCCTGCGCCAGCTGGAGTTCGGCCTGTTCGATTTCCGCCTGCACGCCGAGTTTAGCCCGGAGCAGGGCGCGAAAATCCTTGAGACCCTGGCCGAGATTAAAAAGCAGGTTGCCGTTATTCCAGGGCCGACCTGGGGCCGCTTCCCGCACGCGTTCAGCCACATCTTCGCAGGCGGCTACGCGGCGGGCTACTACAGCTACCTGTGGGCCGACGTGCTGGCGGCAGATGCCTTCTCTCGCTTCGAAGAAGAGGGGATCTTCAACCGCGAAACCGGCCAGTCGTTCCTCGATAACATCCTGACCCGCGGCGGGTCTGAAGAGCCAATGGTGCTGTTCAAACGCTTCCGCGGACGCGAGCCGCAGCTGGATGCGATGCTTGAGCATTACGGGATCAAAGGCTGATTGTTACGTGAAGATCTGCTTAGTAGATGAAACAGGCGCCGGAGACGGCGCCTTATCAGTTCTGGCGGCCCGCTGGGGGCTGGAGCACGATGAAGAAAACCTGATGGCGCTGGTGATGACGCCGGAACATCTCGAATTACGCAAGCGCGACGAACCGAAGCTCGGCGGGATTTTCGTCGACTTTGTCGGCGGCGCGATGGCGCACCGGCGCAAGTTCGGCGGCGGTCGCGGCGAAGCGGTGGCCAAAGCGGTCGGCATCAAAGGGAGCTACCTCCCGGACGTGGTCGATGCCACGGCGGGACTGGGGCGCGATGCGTTTGTGCTGGCGTCTGTCGGCTGTCGCGTGCGGATGCTGGAGCGTAATCCGGTGGTCGCTGCGCTGCTCGACGATGGGCTGGTGCGAGGCTACGCGGACCCGGAAATCGGCCCCTGGCTGCAGGATCGTTTGCAGCTGATCCACGCCTCCAGCCTGACGGCATTGACGGATATCACCCCGCGCCCGCAGGTGGTCTATCTCGACCCTATGTTCCCGCATAAGCAGAAAAGCGCGCTGGTGAAGAAAGAGATGCGGGTGTTTCAGTCGCTGGTGGGGCCGGATTTGGATGCCGATGGCCTGCTGGAGCCGGCTCGTCAGCTTGCCACGAAGCGGGTGGTGGTAAAGCGCCCGGACTATGCGCCGCCGCTGGCGAACGTTGCGACCGCTAACGCGGTGACCACCAAAGGGCACCGGTTTGATATTTATCCGGGTACGCCGGAATAAAAAAGCCGGGGGGCGGCTTCGCCTTACCCGGCCTGTGGCCTCGATCTATTCCCTCTCCCTTGGGGAGAGGGTTAGGGTGAGGGGAATTTAACGCACTTATTCGTCTTCTTCGTCACGCAGTGGAACAATCAGCATATCCACGTGAACGGTGTTAATCAGCTGGCGCGCTGAAGACATCAGCTTGCTCCAGAAGTCCTGATGGTGACCGCAAACCACCAGGTCCATATCGTATTTCTTGATCGCATCAACCAGCACCTGGCCCAGGTCGCCGCTGCCGCTAAGGGTTTCGGTAATTGGATAGCCCGCGTTGGTGGAGAGTTCGCTCAGGGCATGGTGAGTCTCTTCGGAGATGCGTTTCTGCATATCGCCAAGATTCACGTCGATCAGACCGGTGTAGAGGTCGGAGTAATTCACGTCAACGTGAATCAGCGAAACTTTCGCGTTGTAGGGACGTGCCATGGATACCGCTTTATCAACCAGCACTTTGCTCTCAGGGGAGAGGTCAACCGCGATGAGAATGTGTTTGTAAGCCATAGTGTTACTCCTTCCTTAAGTTATCGATGACTAAGTGAGAATGCCGTCGTCTGATACTTTCATTACGGCCCAGTTAAACATATTTTTCAAGCTTTGGTGTTGATAACGATTAACCTTGTGGCAAAAAAATTAACGGATCTCCTACACTATTAAATGAGCCGTTCGGATATTAAAACGCGAACTGGATCGACTTCTGGTCATTCTTTCACTGAACTGTCTGTCAGGGCATTGGGGTGCGGTAGCTCAGGAGCCTTGCTTCGTGGGCGGACGCCGGGGAGGATGTATGATTAGCACCGTCGCATTGTTTTGGGCGTTATGCGTGGTTTGCATAGTGAATATGGCGCGCTACTTCTCATCGTTACGTGCGCTGTTAGTGGTACTTCGTGGTTGCGATCCGTTGCTTTATCAGTATGTGGACGGTGGAGGGTTCTTCACCTCGCATGGACAGCCCAGCAAGCAGATGCGTCTGGTGGGATACATCTACTACCAGCGCTACCGCGATCATCACGATGAAGAGTTTATTCGTCGCTGCGAGCGCCTGCGTCGTCAGTTCATTTTGACCAGCGCCCTGTGCGGGCTGGTCGTGGTCAGTATGATTGCATTGATGATTTGGCACTGAGCATAAAAAAAGCGGGTCAGGAAACTGACCCGCTTTTTTGTCGCCTTCAACCGATTAAATCAGCTTCAGCGAAATCCAGTACAAACCGCCAGACAGCAGGATTGAGGCCGGAAGGGTGAACACCCAGGCCATCAGAATGTTGGTCACGGTTTTGCGCTGCAGACCGCCGCCGTCAACAATCATGGTACCTGCCACGGACGAGGAGAGTACGTGGGTGGTGGATACCGGCATACCGGTGTAGCTCGCCAGACCGATAGACACTGCCGCCGTCATCTGCGCGGACATACCCTGCGCATAGGTCATGCCTTTCTTACCGATCTTCTCTCCGATGGTGGTCGCCACACGACGCCAGCCAATCATCGTACCAATACCGAGTGCCAGCGCGACGGCCATGATGATCCAGATTGGCGCGTACTCAATGGTGTTGAGCATATCGCTTTTCAGTTTCTTCAGCAGACGTTTGTCGTCACCATTCACCTCTGGCAGCTTCGCGACTTTATCGGTCACGTCAGAGATGCAGAGCATGATACGACGCAGCTGACCACGCTGTTCAACGGCCAGTTTGTCGTAGCTTTCGATGTCGCCCAGCATGCCCTTGGCGCGTTCCAGCGCGTTAATCGCGTTAGCTGGATGGCAGTGGAATTCGCCAGGCGCGGTGGTTGCACCTGCTTCCGGAGAAGGGATCAATTGATCAACGCCGGTCGCTTTTTTCAGCAGGTCAGGATGTTGCTGGAAATAGGTTTCAACGTTGTTGACCGCATCGCGGGTACGGGTGATTTCGTAACCGGAGGCGTTCATGTTCACCACGAAGCCTGCCGGTGCGACGCCGATCAGAACCAGCATCACCAGACCAATGCCTTTCTGCCCGTCGTTCGCGCCGTGTGAGAAAGCCACGCCGATAGCAGAAATGATCAGGGCGATACGCGTCCAGAACGGCGGCTTTTTCTTGCCGTCTTTCTTCTCACGCTCTGCTGGCGTCAGGTGGATACGCGCACGTTTTTTCGTGTTGCTCCAGTAGCGACGCAGGATGAAAATCAAGCCACCTGCAACGACCAGACCCACGATAGGGGAGATGATCAGGGAGCCGAAAATGCCCAGTACTTTAGGCAGGTTCAGCGCATCAACAACCGATGTCCCGGTCATCAGGGCGTTGGTTAACCCGATGCCGATAATCGCGCCGATGAGCGTGTGAGAACTGGATGCAGGCAGGCCAAAATACCAGGTACCGAGGTTCCAGATAATTGCAGCAAGCAGCATTGAGAACACCATAGCGAGGCCATGGCCAGAACTAACGTTAAGCAGCAGATCCGTTGGCAGCATATGCACGATGGCATACGCAACGCTCAGCCCGCCCAGGAGAACACCAAAAAAGTTAAATACCGCCGCCATAACAACCGCAAGCTGCGATCGCATTGCGCGAGTGTAGATAACCGTCGCTACTGCGTTTGCAGTGTCGTGGAAGCCGTTGATCGCTTCGTAAAACAGTACAAAAACCAGAGCAAGCAATAATAAAAGCCCGGTATGTAAATCCAGGCCGGCAAACAAATGTAGCATAGGACGTTACGCCATTTTGAGGACATGAACGCGGCGCATTATCCAGGACAAATGCGCGGCGGGCAAAGTGAAATATAGACTTTTTTTGACATACCACCTGATTTGAGAAATGCCTCATAAAGGATATTCTTTAAATTTCAATGGAATGCCTTTGTAATATCTTTTTACGCTGGTGTGACCACAGAGGAAACTTTACAATCCGCGGCAGTTAACAAAGAGGGTTTTGACGTGGAAAGGTTTGATGCCGTGGTAATTGGCGCCGGTGCGGCGGGTATGTTTTGTGCGGCAATGGCCGGACAGGCGGGTCGTCGCGTACTGCTGCTGGATAACGGTAAAAAGCCCGGCCGTAAGATCCTGATGTCCGGCGGCGGGCGCTGCAACTTTACTAATCTGTATGTTGAACCCGCGGCCTATTTGAGCCAAAACCGTCATTTTTGTAAATCTGCGCTGGCGCGCTATACACAATGGGATTTTATCGATCTCGTGGGCAAGCACGGCATCGCATGGCATGAGAAGACGCTGGGACAGCTGTTCTGCGACGACTCCGCGCAGCAGATTGTCGATATGCTGGTGGCCGAGTGCGAGAAGGGCGGCGTCGTCATGCGTCTGCGCACGGAAGTGCTGGAGGTCGCCCGCGACGACCAGGGCTATACGCTGCAGCTGAACGGTGAAACCGTCAGCGCAAACAGCCTGGTGATCGCCAGCGGCGGCCTGTCTATGCCGGGGCTGGGCGCCTCCCCGTTCGGCTATAAGATTGCCGAACAGTTTGGCCTTAAAGTCTTGCCTACGCGCGCCGGGCTGGTGCCGTTTACCCTACATAAACCGCTTCTTGAACAGCTTCAGACGCTGTCTGGCGTGTCTGTTCCCTCTGTGATTACCGCCGAAGACGGGACGGTGTTCCGCGAAAATCTGCTCTTTACCCATCGCGGCCTCTCCGGACCGGCGGTGCTGCAAATCTCCAGCTACTGGCAGCCGGGTGAGTTCGTCACGGTGAATCTGCTCCCCGATTGCGATCTCGACGCGTTCCTTAACGAGCAGCGTACCGCGCACCCGAATCAAAGCCTGAAAAACACCCTGGCGATGCAGCTGCCAAAACGTCTGGTGGAATGTTTGCAGGCGCTGGGGCAGATTCCGGACGTGTCGCTCAAGCAGTTGAATAGCCGCGAGCAGGAAACGCTGGTCGAGACGCTGACAAACTGGCGCGTGCAGCCAAACGGCACCGAAGGCTACCGTACGGCAGAGGTCACGCTGGGCGGGGTCGATACGAATGAGCTCTCGTCCCGCACCATGGAAGCGCGCAACGTGCCGGGGCTCTATTTTATTGGCGAAGTGATGGACGTGACCGGCTGGCTCGGCGGCTACAACTTCCAGTGGGCTTGGGCAAGTGCCTGGGCGTGTGCTCAGGCGCTGGCAGAAGACAAGTGACCTAAGCGCACTGCCACTCGACACGGTTGGCTTTATGGACCGACGGTGGTTGCGTCCGTCACGGCCAGAATATTGCTCGCGGCCACGGTCCCCATCTTGATGTATGACGCTGCGGTAACGCCGCCAATATGCGGTGAAATAACCACGTTTTCTTCGGACTGCCAGAGGTGCGGCGCCGTCAGCGGCTCGTGGGGAAAGCTGTCCAGCGCCGCGCTGTGCAGCGTGCCATCCCTGAGCGCCGCCAGTAACGATTCACTGTGGATCAGTCCGCCGCGTGCCGTATTGACCAGAATGGCGTTCCGCTTGCAGTGTGCAAGCGTCTGGCTATTGATCATTCCCCGATTCTCATCGGTCAGCGGACAGTGCAAAGAGATAACATCGGAACGGGAAAGAAGTCCGTTCAGCGTTTCTGCGCGTTCGCACAGGGCAGGCATGGACTTAGCATAGGGATCGTAAGCCAGCACCTTCATGCCGAAAGCGTGACCAATAGTCGCCACGCGCGAGCCGATAGCACCCAACCCAATTAGGCCTAGCGTTAAGCCCTCCAGCTCAATGGATTTATGCGTCGCCTTATCCCAGTGCCCTTCTCGCAGCCGCTTGTCCAGAGGCACCACCGACTTTGCGCAGGCGAGGATCAGCGCCCAGGTATGTTCAGCCACTGCCGCCGCGTTTGCGCCAGGCGCAGAGCGGACGGCGATGTTGCGCTCGGCCGCTGCCGTCTGGTCTATCACATCGATCCCGCTTCCGTGCTTGGAAATGACCTGCAGAGCCGGGGCGGCATCCATAACTTTCGCGGTGATCCTGCCGTAACGTACCAGGATTGCCACAGGATTGTGTCGTTTACACAGGGCGATCAGGTCATCTTCTGTGGGCTGACGGCCCGCAAACACTACCTCAAAGCCCTGCAACATCACCATGGCCTGCTCCGCCAGGTCGCTACCGGTAACCAGTACTACGTCTTTGCCCCCCATCACAGCGTCTCCCCGTCAGCTAACATTCCTGCTTTACGAAGCGCGTCATCAAGCCAGTGTGGACGTAAATCGCCTTCACGGATGGCGGCAAGGCGCCGGATCTCCATCTCCAGCTTTTCTTTTGCCAGAGCGATAACCTCCTGAACCTCATCTCGCGGGATAACGACCACGCCGTCGATATCCGCGACAACCAGATCCCCGGCCTGAACCGTCGCCCCGGCGACTGAAATGGGATGATTAACCCGGCCAGAGATTAACTTTGTCGGGCCGCAGGGGTTCAGACCGGCAGAAAAGACGGGGTAGTGACCTTTGCTCAGGGTGTCGGCGTCACGTACAGCGCCATCAATAATAATGCCCGCAATGCCGCTCGCCTGAGCCTGAGTGGCCATGATTTCCCCAAGCAGCGCGCAGCTCAGGTCGCCTTTGCCATCGACGATCAGGACATCGCCGGGCTGCGCCACCGCCATCGCGGCATGAATCGCCAGATTATCACCCGGACGGACTTCAACGGTGATGGCCGGACCTGCAACGGACATGTGTGGGGCCAGCGGTTTGATGCGGCCATGAAGCGTACCGCGGCGACCGGCCACGTCGGCCAGAATAGCTGCCTGATACTCGGCAGCCCGACGAACGTCCTCGGCAGAAACGCGCTCGAAATGGCGATTAATCGATTTTTTTTCAGTAACGGACATAAATGCCTCCATATTGTTTTACTGGGTACAATGCAGGTGTACAGAACAAAACAACTATAGCGGTGTTGCTTTCCTTTTAGCCAGACCCGAGGTGGCGTTTGTGATGTAAACACGAAGTGACTCACAAAATTTGAGGTACACTCACTGCCGGGCTAACAAGGAGATAATGATGGGGAATGAAGGCGTTGTAGCGGTTGAAAAAGCGCTGGCTTTACTGGATTGCTTCCGTCCTGGAGATGAGAGCCTGACGCTGACCGCGCTGGCACAGCTGTCGGGTTATCACAAAACCACGGTTTACCGCTTGATGAATTCTCTTGAACGGATGAATTACGTCGTCAGGCATGAAGACGGCAATTATGCGCTGGGCCCACGTCTGCTTTACCTCGGCAAGCTGTATGAACAATCTTTTCACCTTTCCCGGGTGGTTCAGCCAGAGCTTCAGGCCTTATCCCTGGCGTCTCAGGAGAGTGCCAGCTGGTATGTGCTGGAGGGAGGGCAGCGGCTTTGCCTGTTTCGCGCTGAAGCGTCGCATGGCCTGCGACACAGCAATCTTCCCGGCAGCCAGTTCCCGCTCGATAATTCGGCCATCAGTAAGGTATTGCGTCATTGGGGGCTCAATGAAAGCCTGCCGGAGGAAGACGCTGAACTTCCTTTCTACACGTCAGGCGCACGCGATCCCCACACCGCTGCGTTTGCGATGCCTGTCTTTGGCGTTCACGACAAGTTGGTAGCGGCGTTAGCCCTGACCGGCCCCATCTCGCGGTTGACGGAAGATCGTCGTGAGAAGGAGATAGGGCAGTTGATGAAGGCGGCTGCAAGCCGTCTGTCGCAGAAAATGGGCGCCAGTAAGCCCTTCTGTCAGCAGTTCTTTGGTGAAACGAGCGACGCGGCGGAAGAAAATCTTTAAACGCAGAAGCGGGACAAATGTCCCGCTTCTGTCATCGTTAATGCGTGACCTGTTTTTCGTGTAGCTGAGCGCGGCGGGCCTGCCGCCCCATAATGAGCACCGCGATACCCCCGGCCACGCACAGCGCGGCCAGCGGAAGCATAGCCAGCGTGTAGCTGCCCGTCCGCTCATTGATAATGCCGTACGCGTTTACCATCACCGCCCCGCCTATCAGGTTTGCGATGGCGCCAATCGCGGCCAGTCCCGCCGCCGCTGAGGTACTGCTCATCCAACCGGATGCCAGCGCCCAGAAAGGCCCTTTCATTGAATAAGCGCCTATCAGCATAATGCTGAGGATAACGATCGTGGCAGACAGCGAGACGCTCACAAAGGCGGCGAACACACCGGCGGCAATCATGAACAGCGTGAGTGCGGTATGCCAGCGGCGTTCGTTGGTACGATCGGAATTCCGTCCCCATACAATCATGAGAACAGATGCCAGACCGTAAGGAATAGCGTTAAGCAGACCTGTCTCAAGGTTATCGAGATGGAAGGATTTCAGCAGTTGAGGAGACCAGACGCTGATCGTGGTGCCCGCGGAAGATGCGCCCGCGTAAATCAGCGCCATCAGCCAGATTTGGCGATGCTTCAGCAGCTGCCACGTGGTCTGATGTCCGATATTCTTTTGCTGATTGCGCTCGGTTTCCAGCGTGGTTTCCAGCCACTGTTTCTGTTCGCTGCTGAGCCAGCTCGCCTGATGAGGGCGATCCCGGAGAATAAACCAGGCTGCAATACCCAGCAGCACCGCCGGCAAGCCTTCAATAATGAACAGCAGATGCCAGCCGCGAAGACCCAGCCAGCCATCCAGTGACAGTATCAATCCGGAAAGCGGGGAGCCGATGAAGTTAGCGAGCGGGATGGCGACCATAAATGACGCAATAATGCGTGCGCGGTAGCGGGACGGGATCCACCAGGTCAGATACAGCACGACGCCCGGGAAGAAGCCCGCCTCTGCAGCACCGAGAAGAAAACGGACGATATAGAGCGACGTGGTGTTCTGCACCAGGGACATACACATGGAAACGATGCCCCAGCTGATCATAATGCGCGGGATCCACAGCCGGGCGCCGACTTTCTGCATGGCCAGGTTGCTGGGCACCTCAAATAAAAAATAGGCCACGAAGTAAAGGCTGCTGGCGAAGCCAAACGCCGCTTTGCTGAGGCCAAGGTCCTCATTCATCTGCAGCGAAGCCATGCCGATATTCCCGCGATCGATAATGGAGACCAGGTAACTGACAATCAGAAACGGGAGAATACGCCAGATCACCTTCCGCATCGTCTCTCTTTCTATGTCCTCGGTGGCGGTAGCGCCGTTACGTAAATGTTCTGTCATTGTGTCCTCGCAGGGTTTGTTCTTTGTTTTATTAGGTACAACTCAGTTTTATTAAACAAAACCACTATAGCGACGGCGCGTTATTTTTATCCAGTTAATGGAAGGTTTAAATGATGTAAATAAGAGGTGACTCACAGATAGTGCGCTTCAGATATATCGTTCACAGCAGCCGAACCAGCCGCAAAGAGAGTACGCTGCAAGGGAGATAATCACGCAACGCAATTATTGCACCAACTTTTCCTCTCCATTCAACTAAGCTTCGACCAGGTGCCCCGCCGCGTTAGCGGGGCCATATTCCTTTTGGTCGAGCACGCATCATGCAGCTACTCAGTATTATTATTTTGCTTACCCTAACCGTGGTGATCCATTCGCTGTGGATGTTTGGCGTTTTAAAATTCATCAAATTAGAAGTCGATTCTGCGGTACGCATTGTTTTACGCAATGTCGGTATCGTGATCTCCATGATCTTCGCCCATCTCCTTGAGGCCGGGCTGTTTGCTGCGTTTTATTTTGTCATCGATGCGTTTAATGACTGGAACACCAGCTTCTACTTTTCACTGGTGAGCTATGCGACGGTAGGGTACGGCGACGTCACGTTACCCCAGCACTGGCGGCTTATCGGCGGGGTGGAAGGACTGGTGGGCGCGTTGATGGTGGGCTGGTCCGTGGCGGTTCTGGTGGCGGTGCTGCAGCGCTTACGCGGAATGAGCGCCTAAACGGCAGATGCGCGATCCCCGCCTGGTAAGGTAAAGTACACCCCTCTTTACGTAGCCGACAGGGCTGCGGCTTTGAGGGTGAAAAGGCTGATTAACGGCCCACCCTTTTCTGTTCCTGGTTTACGCCAGTTTGCATGGTGTTGTGTTTTGTCTGCCAAAAGGGTTTTGTATGTCTGCTGCTCATCTCGGTTTCCCGACGGAAACCGTTGTTGTCTTTGTGGTGATGGCCGTTGGGGCGATGTTTATCGACCTCTTTATGCACCGTCACGATAAACCGATCTCGCTGAAAAGCGCGGCGATGTGGTCCGTTTTCTGGGTCATGATGGCGATGGCCTTCGCCGGTTTCCTGTACGTTCACCACGGCGCCGAGATGGCGAGCCTGTTCCTCACCGGCTATGCGCTGGAAGAGGTGCTCTCCGTCGATAACCTGTTCGTGATGATGGCGATCTTCGCCTGGTTCGGCGTGCCGGATAAGTACCGTCACCGCGTGCTCTACTGGGGCGTGCTGGGGGCGATTGTCTTCCGCGGCATCTTTGTGGCTATCGGCACCAGCCTGTTAAGCCTGGGGCCGTACGTTGAGGTAATTTTCGCGCTGGTCGTCGGCTGGACGGCGGTGATGATGCTCAGGCGCAATGAAGAGAGCGACGAAGTGGAGGATTACTCGGGTCATCTCGCCTATCGTCTGGTGAAGCGCTTCTATCCGGTCTGGCCAAAAATTAGCAGCAATGCCTTTATTCTGACGCAGAAAGAGGTGGATGCGGAGCTTGAAAAGCCGGAAAACCAGGACGTGATGGTCGGACGCGTGAAGAAGGCGAAGCGCTATGCGACGCCGCTGCTGCTTTGCGTAGCCGTCGTCGAGCTCTCTGACGTCATGTTCGCGTTTGACTCCGTGCCGGCCATTATTGCCGTGAGCCGCGAGCCGCTGATTATCTACAGCGCCATGATGTTCGCCATTCTCGGCCTGCGTACGCTTTACTTCGTGCTGGAAGCGCTGAAGCAGTATCTGGTGCACCTCGAGAAAGCCGTGGTGCTGCTACTGTTCTTCGTGGCGTTCAAGCTGGGGTTAAATGCCACCGACCACTTCTGGCATCACGGTTACAGCATTGGCGCCACGGCCAGCCTGTTTGTGGTGCTTGGCGTGCTGGCGCTGGGGATTATTGCGAGCGTGATGTTCCCGGGAAAACGTGAGGCCTGATGCATTGCCCGGTGGCGCTTCGCTTACCGGGCCTGTGATTTGGTTTTCTCCCTCTCCCTGTGGGAGAGGGCCGGGGTGAGGGCACCGGACCGCACCTAACCCTTAATCGGTGAATTCCGACGCTTGCGCGGGTGGTGGAAGTGCCGCCAGTGCGGATCCTGCGCCGCCGCCAGCAGTTCGTGGTCGCCGCGGGTGTCGCCCCAGGCGCGCAGGTGATAGGCGTTCAGATCGCCATACACTTTTTCCAGCCTTGCCACCTTCTGGGCGCAGCGGCAGTTATTGCCCGTGATGCGCCCCGTCAGCTTGCCGTCCTTCACTTCCAGCTGCGTGCCAATTAGCTTAATGCCGAGCTTATCAGCCCACGGCTGGAGCACCAGCGCCGGGGACGCGGAACAGATGGTCACTTCCGCACCGGAATTCACCTCAGCCGCCACCGCCAGAACCCCTTCGGGGCGCATCAGTTTGTTCCAGTATTTTTCGCAAAAGGCTTCCGCCTGCTGGCGCAGCCAGTGTTCATCCACGCCCGTCAGGAAGGTTTTAATCAGCACTTCCTTCAGCTCATCGCGCGTCAGCTTGCGACGCACGCAGTGCAGCGTAGGCAGCGCCATGCGCACCAGTCGGCCCGCGAAGTAACGTTTACCGAAGGCAAAACGCAGGAAAGGAATAAAGCTGTCGTGGTGCGTTAATGTCCCGTCAAAGTCAAAGACAGAGAGCACGCTGGATTTAGCCACCGTCTCGTCGGCAATCATATTGGTCATAAATACGTCTTAGCTGAAATACACATTCTGCGGATCAGTTTACCTGCTTTAGCTGGACAGTCCTTATATCACCACTCTTTTTTTCTCGATCTTGCGATCTCAAAGTGAGTCCATTTTTGGCCTCGATAACAATTGGTGAAAAAACGAGCTGTCTATATTATCGCCACATCGCAAGATATTTAGGGGAACCGTTGGCCCCCACAGGTAAGGAAAAACTCACTCACTACTTCTTTTTTGATATGACTCTTAGATCGCTTATTTCAATCCTCACGTTAAGTTTTGCTTCGTTTTCTGCGTTCAGCTTTCAACTTCCAGCGTCGATGTTATCGATGAACAGTGAACTGGCAGCATCACCGGCGAAATCTGCGCTGGTGCATCAGGAAACAGGCCCGCTGCGCTCGCGTATTCTCGATCAATACCAGAAGTGGAAAGGCACCCAGTACCGGTGGGGCGGAACCACGCATCGCGGGGTAGATTGCTCCGCGCTCATGCAGCACCTGTTCACCGATGCGGCACATCTTAATTTGCCGCGCACGACGAGTGAACAGATCCATCGTGGCGTGCAGGTGGCGCAATACCGCCTGAGAGCCGGCGATCTGGTCTTCTTCCAGACGGGCCCGAACCGCAAGCACGTTGGCGTTTATATTGGCGAAAACCAGTTTATTCATGCCTCAACCAGTCAGGGCGTAACGGTTTCAACCCTCACGGATGATTACTGGCAGGCACACTACATTACCGCCCGTCGCATCGCAGGCAGTGCGGCCTGACAGAGCGTCAGATGATGTCATCCACGACGCCACCGTCGACGCGCAGCGCCGCGCCCGAGGTGGCGGAGGCCTGGGTCGAACAGACATAAATCACCATATTGGCCACCTCTTCAACCGTGGCCGCGCGCTGGATAACCGAGCTGGGGCGGTTGGTCATCACAAACTCTTTCGCCAGCTGCTCCAGCGATTTGCCGGTTTTTTCGATTTCATCTTTCATCATCTCTGCGAAACCGTCAGACATCGTCGGGCCCGGCAGGACGCTGTTGACCGTCACGCCGCTCCCCGCCACGAACTTCGCCAGCCCGCGCGCCAGCGAGAGCTGCGCCGTTTTGGTCACGCCGTAGTGGATCATATCCGCCGGAATATTGCAGGCCGACTCGGAGGAGATAAACACCACGCGTCCCCAGCCTTTCTGCACCATACCCGGCAGCAGGGCGCGGGACAGACGCACGCCGGACATCACGTTAGTCTGCCAGTAACGCTCCCAGGTCTCATCATCGGTGGCATAGAAATCCTGCGGACCGTAAATCCCGGCGTTGTTGACCAGAATATCGACGTCATTCGCCACCTTCAGAAGCGACTCGACCCCTTCCGCCGTGCTGAGATCGGCAATCGCGGCGCGCACCTGCACGCCCGGCACCACCTGCTGGAGCTGCTGAATGCCTTTATTCACCGATTCCGTGCTGCGACCATTGACGATCACTTCCGCACCGCTTTCTGCCAGACCTCTGGCAATGGCGAACCCGATCCCGCCGGTTGAGGCGGTCACCAGCGCCACTTTCCCCGCAAAGTCGATTTTCATCATCTGCTCCTTCTCGTTTTAACGTTCGGACCTTAAAGCGTAGCAGGTGAGGATGACGGCTCCTGGCTAAAAAGGCGCAATAGCGTCTCAACCTGTTCATCAAGCGGGGCGAGGGAACGCTTAACAATCAGGTGTAGCGGCGTTGCCCTGCGCGCGCCGTGGCTCAGCGGCAGGCGTTTTAGTACGCCCTGATCCAACTGGGTCTGGATGCGTTCCTCCGGCAGCCAGCCGTAGCCGACCTGAGAGACAACGGCCTCTATGGCGGCATCGATGGTGGAGAAGGTCCACGACTCGCCGGCAGCACGCGCGGCGGGCTGGCTGTCCGCAATCTGGATGAGCGGCCACGGGCGCAGCATCTCATCATTGAGCGGCGCGTCGAGGTGAAACAGGGGATGCCGGGAATGGGCCACGGCAACAAAGTCGATATTCATCAGCCATTCGCCGAGCCCGGTAATGTCCTGGCGGCGGGTTAAGACCATCACATCGGCTTCGTCGTTAATGGCGTCGGCGCGGGTATTTTCCAGCACCTCGGTCAGACGTACCTGAGTCTGCGGATACTGCTGCTGGAACTGACGAAGAATAGCGAACAGGCGGCGGCGCGGGAAAATGGAGTCCACCACCAGATCCAACCGCGTGCGCATCCCGTTGCGAAGGGTCGCTGCGCGCGTCTCAACATACGAAAACGCTTTCAGCAGCGGTTTAACCTGGTTGAGAAGAAGCTCTCCGGCCGGGGTTAACACCGCCCGTCGCCCCTCCGGGACCAGCAGCGCCACGCCGAGTCGCTCCTGCAGCAGCGACAGGTTATAGCTCACCGAGGACTGGCTGCGGTGCGTTTCTTCCGCCGCTCTGGCAAAGCTGCCCGCCTCAACTACCTTTTCCAGTAAAGACCATTGTTCAAGCGTCGTCTTATGCATGATTTATCTAAAATTTGGATGGATTTGATTAAAACATAGCGTTATTTATTCATTTTTTGAAGGGGTACAATCTTCTCATCAAAACAAAGGAGACATTTTATGAACACCTTCGACAAACACGACTTGAGCGGCTTTGTTGGTAAACATCTTGTATATACCTACGATAACGGCTGGAACTACGAGATTTACGTAAAAAATGAGACCACGCTTGATTACCGTATTCACAGCGGTCTGGTAGCCAACCGTTGGGTGAAAGATCAGCAGGCTTACATCGTGCGGGTAGGGGAGAGCATCTATAAAATTTCCTGGACCGAGCCAACCGGCACCGACGTCAGCCTGATTGTGAACCTGGGCGACAAGCTGTTCCACGGCACCATCTTCTTCCCGCGCTGGGTCATGAACAACCCGGAAAAAACCGTCTGCTTCCAGAACGATCATATTCCGCTGATGAACAGCTATCGCGATGCGGGCCCGGGTAATGGTGCCAACTTACTGATTTAGTGTATGATGGTGTTTTTGAG